>JBIOHA010000005.1:0-30502 GCA_044448625.1 Chitinophagales bacterium
ATCGTGATGCTACTATTCATAAAGTTATTTCTCTCATGTCTTTTCCTCCGTAATGTTCAAATCTTTCCTTTTTAGGAAAATCTGGGTTGATCCATCACGATAAACCAACCCAGAGAAAAATAAATTTTGCTTATTAATTGATATCTGTAACTCCAGCCTGCACAACTTCTTTATTATCAGTTTCGAAATTATGTACGAAAGCGATTGCCTGAATATTATTTTCATTCCAGCCTGCAGGCAAAGTAAAATTATAATTGAAAACATAAACTCTTCCCGGCGAATTAATTTCAGGTAATGCATCGCCGGTATAGAATGAAAGCATTTTTCTCAGCACATGATTGTGAACATAATCAGGAACTTCACCTGCGCCATCTATTTGTGCGGCGATGATACTGTCTTCGGTTAATGCTACACTTAGATGGTTCGTTAATGAAACATCAGCGATATATTTTATGGTGACAGTTAAATTTAATTCGCGGGTTGCTGCATTGTAATCCGGTAAAATATAAATATTGCATGTGGGAGTTTTTGCCAGTTGATCTTCTGTGTAGGGCATAATATTTCCGGGAACTTCTGCTGCATAACCATCATCGTCAAAATCCACCCTGTCGATAAAACTGGCGGGCCATCCGGCAACCGGGCCCAAATAATTTTGATCGAGGTTTAATGCTTCGGATGTAACAAAATTTTGATCGAGATATAATGGATCGGCAAAATAATTATACTCCGCAATTGCTGCGACCCGGTCGGGGTGAGCATCAATAACGGCAGCTATCGCTTCATGTGCGGTAGGGCAATTTGGGCATGCTGCACCGGTGAAATCTTCTATCAACACAATTTTATCCTGGGGTAATTCCGGTGTTTCAATATAAGTATCGTAAACGGTTTCAGTAAGATCGATAGCAGGACCAACTTCGGTACAGGAATTAATGAAAACAAAGATCAAACTGCTGCTGATGATTAAGTAACCAAATTTCTTTATTCTAGTATTTTTCATTTTGATAAGTGATACTTAAAATTAATGAATTATATTTCTAATTCGCATTTAAATCCGCTCGTAAACCTGCCTACCGGCCAGGCAGGCTCGCTGAACAGCCATCCCGATAGCTATCGGGACGAAGCCTCTAAGACACAAAGGTTCGCGAAGTTTGAATTAAATTTTATTATTTTCATTTTATTGGGTTGCTTCATTTCGCAATTTTGTTCAATCCGCATTCCGCAATTCTAAATCAATTCGCAATTGACAATCCGCAATTCGCAATCAAAACGTTGTTATCAATCCAGCCTTCAATCCACTAAACGCCGGCTCATATCTGCAAACACCACCGGTGCAAACAATTCCTGCAATTTGTTTTACATAATTCAGCGTAAAGCGTGATGATTTATGTGTGTAACCGCCAAATATGGAATAATAATGCAATGCTTCTTCTGTTTTCAGCGGATCGTAATTCCACATATCGCTTAATGCAAAGCTCCATTTTGGTGCGATGTTATATTCAACCAGTCCATACACCCAGCTTCCAAAATCCTGTTCACAATTTTGATATTGCAACTCAACACGCATTGATTTTTTCTTATCGAATTTATAGGTCAATTCAGCAAAGGGTGTAATCGTTTTAACCACCGGAACATCCGGATGATTTTCAAATACTTCCTGGTTATAGGTTAAATATTGCCCGCCCAATAATAATTTATATTTAGGCTTGCGCATTTCAAAGTCGCCAAATATTTCCGTAAATAATTGGAGACTGTCGTTGCTTACATTCGAATAATTTAAATTGATGGTGTACCCTTTTTTTGGCGTATAGGTTCCGTTGATCTGGTAGGCTAATTCGCCCAGCTCCTGCGCCACTGCCTGGTATCTTGCAGTTAATCGCAATGAATTTTGTTTTGTTAGTGAAGGCAGGTAATCCATTATCCCATCCAATAATGTTTCGTTTGGCGATACTCTCATTACCCAATTATCTACCACCCTGATTTGTCCCGTTAAACCAAATCCATTTCCAATTTTACTTGTTGAATAACTTAAAGAAGAATAAATAACAGAGCCATCTTCATCCACCAATTGACTTGCAATATCTTTTATCGCTTCATGCGATTTTTTAGCGTATTCAATATACCAGGAAATATCTTTTATAGTTAGCGTATTATAAATTGACCCGGCATACATATTATATTTCGGAACGAATCTATCCTCAAGTTCATACCCGTTTATTTGTGCAACAATTATATTCATATTCTCCTGGTCGATGGTCCGGTTAATTAATGCTGCACCAGGGGCAATAAGAATATTTTTATTTTTCGTCGGGATCATCCCCTCAATATTTGCACCTTTAATAACAGGATCATATCTCGTAAAAAGATTTTTCATCTGGCCCCCCAACACTTTCACATTCCAGTTTTCGCTGATATTATATTCTATCTCCAATCCAAATAATGCATTGTCAATTCCCAGCGGCCGTTCTTCATATGAACGGTAAACAAGTCCGGTTCCAAACTGCTCATAAATATATCCCCCGGTAATTTTCAACTGGTCGATGGTTTTGCTGATATACCACCTGCCAATTCCGGCGTCGGTAAATGGCGTTCCCGGGTCATGTAAATTCGAGTTATTAAAAATGTCGAGCCTCAATCCTGCTTCCAGGCCAAATTGATCATTTCTGAAATAGGTATTCAACCAGGCATCACCACCGCTTAATAAATTGTCGTAATGCGGTGTTCCCGTTGCACCAATGGTTGAATCACGCTGATAGAATTCTGAATTCACCTGCAGATCGCCCGAAAAACTGCTTTGGGCAAAAATCATTTTAACGCTTATCACAACTATTCCGAGTAGAAGGCTTTTTTTCATATTACCGGGTTTCCTGTGGCGAAGATAAATACAGGATCGCAGATGAAAGGATCCGGTGGTTGTAATCAAAAGAATTGAACCTGCCTGCGGCAAGCAGGGATTCGAAGGGAGAAGATTCGAAGGGCAAGGATAGAAGGAAGAAGGTTTCGGAATACGTTATCTTCCTTCCCATAAGTTCTTAGATCCTTATCCTTCAAATCTTAGAATCTTCTCCCTTCGAATCTTTTTATACCTCTCTCAGAAGGTAGCTCCTGAAACCGCAATATATTTCTCTGCGGCCTCTGCGTGAAATGGCTATTCAAACAGGCATAAATATTGTCAACGATAGCTATCTTTGAACTGCAAAAATTTGTGCATGAAAAAAATTACCATTCTCCTTGCTTCTGTTTGGTTTATTATTAATTCAGCGTGGTCGCAGGACCCGATACCTGAGATCAGCCTTTACGATATTGATGGCAACAAAGTAAACATTGCTGATTATGGCAAAGACGAGAAGATACAGGTGTTCAGCTTTTGGGCAACCTGGTGCGTTCCATGCAAAGAAGAACTGAACAACATTGCTGAGATCTATGAAGACTGGCAAAAAGATTACAATGTGGAGATAATTGCAGTTTCAATTGATGATGCGAAAACCCGTGCAAACGTAAAATCCTATGCCGAGGGTCAGGGGTGGACATATAAAGTGATACTTGATACCAATAAGGATCTGCACCGCCTTTTAAGCGGCCAATCGGTTCCTTTTACTGTTGTCACAGATAAAACCGGCTTCATTGTCGACAAGCATACCGGATATATTGAGGGAGATGAATATGTGCTGGAGGAGAAGCTGGTGGAGCTGGCGAAGTAGTTGGCAGTCTCAGTTGGCAGTAGCAGTTGGCGGTTGGCAGTAGGCAGTGGGCAGTTGGCAGTCTCAGTAAGCAGTAGGCGGTAGGCATTAGACTAAACTTAAAACCAATCAATAACTTCATACTTCTCACTTCATACTTCATACTTCTTCCTTCCTTCCACTCACCACTCACCATTCCCGCATTAATATCTGTTAAACATGGTTAATAGAAAATGAAATCCCGAATCTTATCACATCGTTTTGGTGTTTAGTTATCTAAATTTGTTGACTTGCTTAGGATGCAGATGAAAAAAATGAAAACATTCGGGTTTATAGGAGGTTTATTTTTGGGGATGGTGGGGTTTGTGATGATGGTCACCTCTTCCAATTGCAAAGAGACTGCATTTAGCCGTACGATAGATGATTCTGCACAGATCGTTGCGCTCATTAAATTAGATAGAGGAAAAATACCGGTTGAAGATTTTTTTAAAAACCCGGAAAAAACAGCATTCTGTATCTCACCGGATGGAGCATATGTTTCTTACCTCGGGCCGGTTGAATCGCGGTTAAATATTTTTGTTCAAAAGGCAGATGGAAATTCACCACCGGTTCAGGTTACTACAGAAATTGACAGAGATATCAGTTATTATTTCTGGAAAAATGACAATACGCTTTTATATATCAAAGATTCCGGCGGTGATGAGAATTATAAATTATTTGCGATCAATAAAGATGGATCCGGTAAACGAGATCTCACTCCAGAGAAAAATGTGCGCATAGAAATAATTGATGAGCTGAGGGATTTTCCTGATGAGGTCATTATCTCCATGAATAAAAATAATCCCGCCCTGTTCGAACCGTATAGAATTAATATCAGGACCGGTGAAAAAAAACAATTGGCCGACAACAGGGATATGATGAATCCTGTTACAATATGGAAAGCCGACAACCTGGGAAGACTAAGGCTTGCCGTAAGTGTTGAAAAAGGAACAAAAACACATTTATTGTATCGTGACACCGAAAATGATCCATTCAGGTCAATTATTACCAGCGACTGGAAAGATATGGTAGAGCCGTTATTTTTTGATGAAGAGAATAAATTTATTTATGCATTGTCGAATTTAAACCGCGACAAAGCGGCATTGGTAAAGATCGATCCAAATAATGCTGATCATCCTGAAATTATTTTAGAACATCCCGACGTGGACATTATGTATGCTGAGCGCTCTCCCAAAAAACATAAACTCATCTCCTCGTATTTTGCTACCGATAAAAAACATATAGTATTTTTTGATGAGACGTTGAATCGAATTCATGCAGAGCTCGAAGCCAAATTTCCTGGCTCGGATATTTATTTTAATAGTTTTGACGACGATGAAAAAAATATTATTGTAAGAACCTATAACGATCGCTCGCCGGGTGATTTTTATTTATATAAGGTGGACGACAATTCCATAATTCATCTTGCAGAAATAAATCCGAGAATTAAACCTGAGGAAATGTGTGCCATGGAGCCCATTTCATATTATTCGAGGGATAGTTTATTGATCAATGGATATTTAACGCTTCCGAATGTGGCAAATAAATCGAATTTACCTGTGGTGATATTAGTGCACGGCGGGCCGATGGCGAGAGATTATTGGGGATATCGGGCCGACGTGCAATTGCTTGCCAGCAGGGGCTATGCTGTGTATCAGGTTAATTTCCGGGGCTCATGGGGGTATGGAAAAAAATTCGCAGTAAGCGGGTTTAAAGAATGGGGCAAAAAAATGCAGGATGATATTACCGATGGTGTTGAGATGCTGATCGAAAAAGGGATCGCCGATAAAAATAATATTGCAATTTACGGCTCATCATATGGAGGATATGCTGCGCTTGCGGGAATTACTTTTACACCTGAGCTTTATGTTTGTGCAATCGATTATGTGGGTCCTTCAAACCTGTTTACCTTATTAAAAAATTTACCCAGTTATTGGGAGCCCGAAAAAGAAATGATGTATGAAATGATTGGACATCCTGTAAAAGACAGCATACTATTATATGAGGCATCACCGGTATTTCATCCTGAAAAAATTAAAGTCCCTGTATTTATTGCGCAGGGTGCAAACGATCCAAGGGTAAAGCGAAATGAATCTGAGCAAATGGTTGATGCGCTCAGGACAAGAAATATTGATGTTGTTTATTTGCTAAAGGAAAATGAAGGCCATGGTTTTAAGCTTGAAGAAAACAGGCTTGAATTTTATAAGACAATGATGGGCTTTTTGGCAAAACATTTAAAATCTGCAGAGCCTCTTCCCTAATCAACAAAAAATAGATCACTGATTATTTTATCGGAAATAAATTTGCCTGCTTTGGTGATCATCATGTGCTTATTTTTCTCTTCGAGATAATTTAATTCAAAATATTTTGTTGCTTCCTTTCTCAATTTCACTAAATTGTCGTGGCCAAATTCTAATATAAAATTATCCAGATCAAACCCCCACATTGTTCTTAAGCTGGTCATTATCCTTTCATTCATTTTTTGAGCTGGAGTGAGCGTTTCGATCTCAAATGCCAATTCATTGTTATCGATACTATTGATATAAATTGCATTATTGCTGACGTTCCATTGCCTGGTAATGCCGTTGAATGAATGCGCCGAAGGTCCTGCACCCAGATATTTATTTCCAAACCAATAAGATGAATTATGAATGGAATATTTTTTATTCCTGGCAAAATTCGAAATCTCATAATGCTCAAATTTATTTTCCGTAATCAAATCCACCAGCAAATTAAATTGCTCCACTGTCCGTTCTTCGTCGGGGGGCGACATTTTTTTTGTTTGTATCATATGTTGCATAACAGTTTTTGGTTCTATTGTCAATGCATAACAACTGATATGTTCAACTGGATATGAAAGCAAGGTTTTTATATTCATTTCCCATTCCTGTTGGGTAAGCCCCGGAATTCCATAAATAAGATCAGCGGTAATATTATCAAACCCGGCATCAAAGGAATTTTGCAAACATTTTACCGCTTCCATTGCATTATGTGCCCGGTTCATTAACAGCAGGTCGCGATCATGGAATGACTGGATTCCAATGCTGAGGCGATTTATGCCTGCTGTTTTCAATTCTTTTAATTTTTGCAATGAAATGTCATCGGGGTTTGCCTCCAGGGTTATCTCAGCATTTTCGGTCACAGAAAAGTTCTTATAAATAGTATCGAGGATAATGCCTGTTTCCAGATCCGACAAAAGTGAAGGTGTGCCCCCGCCAAAATAAATAGATTGAACTGAATCGCTGCCCAAATAATTCTTTCTGGTCTCTAATTCTTTGATCAAACTTTTAATAAATGCTTCTTTCAATCCCAGTGAAGTAGAAAAATGGAAATTACAATAATGGCAGGCCTGCTTGCAAAATGGAATATGGATATAAATACCGGCTTTGTTTTCGTTACCTCGCATGAGGCTGCAAATGTATCTGTAAATTTGCATTTGATTTTATGGTTTTAAGATCATTTATATTGTTGTTATGCATTTCGTGTTTGCAAAAATTGCAGGGACAGGATTCGCTGTTTCTTAAAATTTATAACCCGGCCGATGACAGGGAAATAGGCCAGATTGCTGATTTTGAGGGTATAGTCTACGAAACAGAAGCAGAGCGAAATAACGCCCTGAACATAGCATTATATGAGTTATATAACAGCGGTTATTTAACTGCATCATTTTCTGAAGTTGAAAATAATAACGGTACATTAACGGTGTTGTTCAATAAAGGCAAAAAAATAAAATGGGCCGAATTAAATGTGACGACTGTTGATGAAATTTTTTTAAACGGGGCGGGTTATCGCAAAAAGGATTTCGAAAATAAAATATTCCGCTATGATGAGATATCTGCATTCATGCAGCGCTTGCTTGTTTATTCCGAAAATCATGGCTATCCTTTTGCACTTGTAAAATTGGATAGTATTCAATGGCATGATTCTACCATAACTGCTTCTTTGGTTTACCGTAAGAATCAATTGATCCTTTTTGATACATTAAGGATCGTGGGGAACCTGCAACTTTCAAATAATTACCTGAAGCAATATACGGGAATCGAAGCTGGAAATATTTATGATCAGCAACTGTTAAATGATCTTGACAACAGGCTGCGTGAAATAATTTTTGCTTCTGTTACCCATACTTCCAAAGTGGAATTTGCCGGCAACAGCGCAAAAGTGATCGTATATCTCGACGAAAAAAAATCAAGTCGATTTGATCTTCTCATCGGAGTAATTCCAAATGATGAGATAAAGGGGCGATTGATCATTACCGGTGAAGGCAGAATTGACCTGCAAAATTTATTCGGCGCAGGTGAAATTTTTAATTTTCATTTTTCAAAACTTGAAAGCACATCCAAAGAACTTCAAACGCATTTAACCTATCCATATTTGCCCGGCGTACCAATAGGTGTTGAAGGTGATTTTAATTTATTCCTGAAAGATTCTACATTTCTCGAACGCTCTTCTACTGCCGGAATTTTATATCAGTTGACAGGAAATGATCACGTAAAGGCATTTGTTTCATTTTATAATTCCACCGTTTTGAGTATCGATACTGCTGCGATACTGCTAACGAAAACCCTACCGCTTAACCTCGATCTCAGTCAGCGATCGTATGGCCTGGCCTGGAATTATGAGCAGCTGAATTATCGTTTTAACCCAAGGAGTGGTTATGCGATCACTCTTAGTGGATCGGCGGGAAATAAAACCATCAGGGAAAATAACAGCATCACTTCATTAACTGATCCTGCATTTCCTGATTATGATTTTGCAAGCTTGTACGACAGCATTGATACCCGCACCATATCCATCAATTATAAATATGATGTTCGTTTTTTCATCCCGCTATTCAAGAGAAACACCATCCTGCTGCAGGCCAGAGGGGCATCAATGATCAGTGATCTCATTTTGCAAAATGAATTGTTCCGCATCGGAGGCAATGCATTGCTGAGAGGTTTCGACGAGCAATCGATATTTGTTTCCGATTATTATATTTTCACAACGGAACTTAGATATCTGTTATCTCAAAATTCTTATGCGTCGTTATTTGCCGACGGTGGCTATGTAAAAAACAGGAGCAATGGTCAAACAATTTCTGATACACCATTCGGTTTTGGTGCAGGAATAAGTTTTGAAACAAAAGCAGGTATATTTGGGCTCAGTTATGCACTAGGTATGCAGCAAAATAATCCCATCAGTTTAAAAAATACCAAAATACATTTCGGTTACGTGAATTATTTCTGAGTGAAAAAAAATATTCCCTTCATATTATTTTTTACTTTGATCAGCTCAATTATTTTCGGGCAAACAGATGTTATTCAAAATGGTAATGCGGATCCGGCTGTCGGGCAAGTACCTTCATCACCTCAAACTATAATTGTTGACACTGTTGCGCCGGTGAAAAAATTGCCATTTGAAACATTTTCGTACGATTCTTTATTTTCAAAACAAATAACACCTCCGGATGCTGGACCTGAAAATAATTTGCACCTTCAAAAGAGGGAGATAGTACTGCCGCTCCTTCTTTTATTGATGCTTGGTTATGTAACCTGGCTGAGATATATTTTTTCAAAAGAACTGAGTGAGAATATAACAGTAATATTAAATTCCAATCTTGGCCAGCAGATCTACCGCGACAGGGAATTTTCAGCTAATATTTTTAAGCTGCTTACATTCATCAATTTTACTTTTATAGGTGGTGTTTTTATTTACTTGCTTTCGCTTTATTATGGTATTGCAATGCCATTTAACAACAAGGTCTTTGACATCGGTATTTGTATCGGGATCATAATTGTTTTATACGCACTCAAAGGCATTGTTTATAATATCATCGGCGCCGGATTTAAGGTGAGCAATGCGCTGAGTTTTTTCAGGTTCAACTCGTTGGTAATTTATCATCTATTGGGAATTCTGATGTTGCCCTTAGTGATCATTACAGCATTTTCTGATGCGCCTGTAAGCAACTGGGCGCTGTTTGCCACGCTGGCGTTAATAGGAGTAGCCATGATGGTGCGATTGGTGAAGGGATTTTCGGTTATCCGATTGTTGGGGAAGTTTCATATCGTCTACTTTTTGCTGTATATTTGCGCCCTCGAAATTGCACCACTGCTTATAGCTGTTAAGTTATTTGGTAAGTGGGGCCAGTGAAGCAAAAATATTGAGGATGAATAACAGCCAACAACCCCTAATTAAATCAATAAAGTCAATTCTCATTTCCCAGCCAACACCGCCTGAAGTTCCGAAAAGTCCTTATCAGGAGTTGGCAGAGAAATTCAAAATAAAAATTGAATTTCGACAGTTTATCCAGGTAAGGGGGCTCAGTGCAAAAGAATTCAGAAAGCAACGTATCAATATCCTCGATTTTTCAGCAGTAATTTTTACCAGCCGCAATGCAATAGATCATTTTTTTCGCTTATGTGAAGAACTCAGGATCAGGATGCCTGAAATGACAAAATATTTTTGTGTAAGTGAAACCATCGCAGTTTATCTTCAAAAATATATTCAGTACAGAAAAAGGAAAGTGTTTTACGGTTCCGGAAAGGAATCCGATCTCCTCGACCTGTTCAAAAAACATATTTCAGAAAAATTTATTTTGCCCTGCACCACTAATCATAAAGACGTTTTTAGCGAATACCTTAAAAATAATAACGCTGATTTTACAGAAGCGGTTATTTACGAAACAATTCCGGCCGACCTTACCGATATGAAAGGCAAGATCAATCACGATATGATCGTTTTATTTACTCCAACCGGTGTTCAGAGCTTATTTCAGAACTTTCCAAATTTTCAGCAGGGGGATATGCGCATTGGTGCCATGGGCGCATCAACAATTAAAGCGATGGAAGAAAACAATCTTCGCATCGATGTTAAAGCACCAACTCCCGAAGCACCTTCAATCGTTATGGCCCTGAATATTTATCTCAGCCAGGCAAATAAGAAAAGTAGATCACCGCATTAAATCAAACTGGTAAATATTTTTTCCTTTTTTTTCAAAAGGCAAGGTCAGGAGAGATGGCAGTAAATTTTGCTCAATTTTGTTCAATTAGTTCAATTTATAATTGATGATCGAGGCTTTTAAATATGCACAAATATTCGGTATATCTGAATTTATTTCCGTCAAACCATTTTAATTAATCATGAATACCGCATCTCCCAACCACCTTATTCACGAAACTTCCCCTTATTTACTTCAGCATGCTTATAATCCTGTTGAATGGTTTCCCTGGGGTGATGCAGCATTTGAAAAAGCAAAAAAGGAAGATAAGCCGATCCTGGTATCAATAGGTTATGCAGCTTGTCATTGGTGTCATGTAATGGAACATGAAAGTTTCGAAAATGAGGTGACAGCTAAATTCATGAACACCTGGTTTGTAAATATCAAAGTTGACCGGGAAGAACGGCCCGACATTGATAATATTTATATGAGTGCCTGCCAGATACTGACTGGTGCCGGTGGCTGGCCATTAAATATATTTCTTACCCCCGACCTCATCCCGTTCAGCGGTGGAACTTATTTTCCTCCTAAGCCAGGTTATGGCAAGCCATCGTGGATGGAAGTGCTCATGTATATGAAAGATGTTTTTAGCCGTGAGCGTGACAAAGTAGAAGAGCAGGCTGCTACTTTATCTGATCACATTTTGAAAATGGACAATGCATTTGTAGGGGAGGGGCTTGAAATTCCAGAAGGAGAAAATTTATTCAGTAAAGAAGATGTAGTGTCAATCGTAAGGGGATTGAAAAATAATTTTGACAACGTTGAGGGCGGTTTTGGAAATGCGCCAAAATTTCCATCTACAATGAACTTATTGTTTCTGTTGAGGGTAAATTTTTTTAACAGCAATATTGAAATTGAAGATCATATTCATCTCTCCCTGAAAAAAATGATGCTCGGTGGGATTTTTGACCATGCCGGGGGTGGCTTTGCAAGATATACTGTTGATAGAAAATGGATGGTACCTCACTTCGAAAAAATGCTTTATGATAATGCTTTGTTGGTGTTATTATATGCTGAGGCATTTATGGCAACAAAAAATGATGACTATAGAAATGTTGTTATAAAGACACTAAAATTTCTTGAAGATGAGCTGATGCATGCAGACTTTGGATTTTATTCCTCATATGATGCAGATTCAGAAGGAGTGGAAGGGAAATTTTATACGTTCACAAAAAATGAGATCAATCAAATTTTTGGGAATGAAAGTGACCTGGTTTGTAAAATCTATACTATAACGGAAGAAGGAAACTGGGAACATACCAATATTTTGTTCCGAACAAAAACCGATGATGCCATTGCCGAAGAATTAAACATTTCTAAAAATGAATTCAAGTTAAAACTCGATCAAATAAATCAGCAATTGTTTAATTACAGGCAAAAGCGTGTCAAACCAGGGTTGGATGATAAGATAATACTATCGTGGAATGCGCTTACCTGTTCCGCATTTGTTCAGGCATTCAAAGCAACAGGTATTGAACATTACAGGGAAATGGCTATAAAAAACATGGACTTTCTCATAAGGGCATTTGGCAATAAAAAACAGAAAGGAGAATTATTTCATACCTATAAAAATGGTGCATCAAAACACCCGGCATTTATTGAAGATTATGGTGCAGTGATTCAGGCACTTTTGGATGTTTACGAAATTAGCGGCAATGAAAAATATTTAACAGAAGCGTTGGATCAAAATAAATTCGTGCTGGAAAATTTCAGCGACAACAACGGGTTATTTTATTTTACTAAAAAAGATCAGGAAGATATCCCGATGCGAAATAAAGATTTTTACGACAACGCCACACCTTCGGGAAACTCGCTTATGGTGAATAATCTTTTGAGGTTGTCGGTTTATACGGGTAACCAGGAATTTACCTATCACGCATTTAAAATGATTGCCCTGTTAAAAAAAGCAGTTTTGCAATACAGCGCTTCATTTGGCAATCTTGCCTGTGCAATACTAAAAACTGTTTATCCGGTTGCGGAAGTTGCCATTTTGGGTGCTGGTGCCGCGGGTGTAAAAGATATGCTTATCAAACACTATTATCCCCATATGGTTTTACAAACTGATACTACAGGAAATTCAGATGCGCCATTGCTTAAAAACCGGTTTCCGGAAGAAGGAACCTTTATTTATCTCTGTCGTAATAATACCTGCAATTTGCCTGTCAGTTCTCTGCAAGATTTTATAGAAGCATTAGAAGAATTTTGAATTGAAGGCAGTTTGGGTTAATTTTATTGCGTATACGAATCTATATCAGAATGCGTTTATTATTTTTTGATAAGGTATGAAAAGATATTTACTCAGGGTTTTCGTTTTTCTTCTCACAATTTTTAGCGCCTGTTTATTGAATGGGCAGTCGGGCATATATTCAAGTGTCGGTCAGCAGGATCCGCAGTTTACTCAATACATGTTTAACCCCGCTTATTTTAATCCTGCGGCAGCCGGTGTGGAGGGGGCATGGATCTCAACCCTTAATGTAAGAAACCAATGGGTGAATTTACCAGGTGCCCCCATTTCACAGATCTTCACCTCGCAGTTGCCGGTTTATAAACTTTCGGGTGGAGCAGGGGTGTCAATAATTAACGACATAGCCGGTCAGCAAAGAAATACCGGGGCCACCATTTTTTATGCCTATCACAAATCATTTAAAAAATCGATACTGAGTTTTGGATTAAGCGGCGGAATTGTTCAGGAAACAATTGATGGGAGCAAGCTGGTAACGCCAACAGGGAATTATGAAAACATCATTGATCATAACGACCCTAATTTGCCTGTCACGCTCAATTCAAATTTGTTACCCGATGCAAGTGCGGGCATCTATTTCTTTGGAAAAAATTTATCGGCTGGAATCTCAGCTGCACATATCATTGCCCCGTTTCTGAAGAGCGGCGATCAAACAGTAACCAGTACGCAATATAATCCGGATGCTTACGTTTATCTCGCCTATAGAATCGGCATCAACGATAAGATAGATATTACTCCGAATGTTCTTTATAAAACCGACCTTATTGAAAGTATTGTAGATGTAAGTGCTATATTTTCCTATAACCGCAATATTTTAGCAGGGCTGGCGTTTAGAGGATATGCAAACAGCCAGTACGACGCTATTGCAGTAATTGCGGGATTGAACATAACAGATAAGTGGCGTATCAGTTATTCATATGATATCACAACATCAGAATTAAATTCTGTGAGTGCCGGGTCACACGAAATTGTTCTTAAATATAGTTTACCAGTATCGAAACCAAGAGCGGGCAAGATGATCAACAACCCCCGCTTCATTTATCATTAACAGCGGAAAGTTTGTGAATTAAGAGAAAGTTGCTAATTTCAGCCCACTTTTGCGGAAAAGAGTGTGTAAAAAAACTGGTGTAAAAAAATTAATGTAACCGATTAAAATTTTATTTTTACACGGCTTTAAATTTTACAAATCATAATCAAGTATGAAAAGAAACCTGCCATTGCTTACCCTTGCATTCGCAGCCCTTATTATTGGTAGTGGTTGTAGTCATTCCAGCTGGGATGATTATCGCGGCCAATTGCTGGGAATGCAGGATCGTCCTGTTTGGGAGCCCATCAATCCTTTTGGAATGGTGTACATCCCTTCAGGAACATTACACATCGGTCCGAGCGACCAGGATGTGAACAACTCTCTGTGGCAACGAACAAAATCAATTTCAATTCAGGGCTTTTACATGGATGACGCCGAGATCACAAACAACGAATACCGTCAGTTTGTGTTTTGGGTTCGCGATTCCATTTCTCATGTGCTCCTCGACCATTACATCACCAATGACGATGAGGCCCAGAATACTGAAGAACCATTGATTGACTGGTCGCAGGAGATTGATTGGGATGATCCCGAAGTTGTTTCAAAACTCGATGAGATCTATTTGCCGGGAAGCGAAACATTTTATGGTCAAAAATCAGTTGACACCCGTCAGCTCATTTATTCCTACCGTTGGGTAAAATGGAAGGAAGCTGCCAACAAGGCAAACAGAGATAAAAATATTACGGACTTCATGATGGAAGAACCTGTAACCATTTACCCCGATACTTTGGTTTGGGTGCATGATTATACCTATTCTTATAATGAGCCAATGACCCGCCAGTATTTTTCACACCCTGCATTCGACGATTATCCTGTTGTGGGTGTTACCTGGAAACAAGCCGGCGCTTTTACAACATGGAGAACAGGTTTCTGGAATTCATGGAGACTGCAGCATGAAGAAGTAAACGTTGATGATTTCAGGCTTCCTACAGAACACGAGTGGGAATATGCGGCACGCGGCGGTAGAGATGAAGCTCCATATCCATGGGGAGGTCCTTACGTGAGAAATACCAAAGGCTGTTACCTGGCAAACTTCAAACCCGGCCGTGGAAATTATCCGGAAGATGGCGGTTACTATACTGTTAAAGTTTATTCATATGCTCCGAATGATTTCGGGGTTTACAATATGGCGGGTAACGTTTCTGAGTGGACATCAACAGCATTCGCTGAAAATAGCTATTCATTTATACATGATGAGAATCCTGATTACAGATATGATGCTGATGAAAATGATCCACCGGCAATGAAAAGAAAGGTGATCAGAGGCGGATCATGGAAAGATATCAGCTATTATATTCAAACCGGTTCAAGACATTGGGAATTTCAGGACACAGCAAAATGTTATATCGGATTTCGCTGCTGCATGACCTTCCTTGGCCGTTCAATGAGTGATTTTTAATTAAAATATTTCCTTACAATACAGAACACACTAATCAATTTTAAACAATCATTTTAAAACTAAAATTTAAAACAAAATGTCAGCATTTTTCGAAACCGATCGTTTTAAACGTCTCAAAAATCTAGTTATCGGAGTTGGTGCGTCTATCGTGCTTGTTGGAGCACTCTTCAAAATCCTCCACTGGGATGGCGCCGATTTCATGTTAATGGTAGGTATGTTTACTGAAGCGTTCATTTTCTTATTACTTGGAGTATTGCCTCCGCACAAAGATTACTACTGGGAGAAGATATATCCGGATCTGGACGTATCACCAGAAGTTGAAGAAGCAAGATCGGGTAAAAAATCTCATAAGATGGAACCGAGAGAAAGCGTAACCAAACAATTGGATAAAATGCTTGAAGAAAGCAAGGTTGAGCCAATGATGATTGAAAGATTAGGCGATAACCTTAAGAGACTGGGAGAAAATATCGAAAAATTATCTGATGTTCAGGATGCTGCTTTAAATACGAACGAGTATTCTTCAAAAATAAAAGATGCTTCAATTGCTGTTGCCGAAATGCGTGATGCATATTCAAATGCTGCAAAAGCAATGGAACAGATCACATCAACATCTGTTGACACAACTAAATATCATGAGCAGGTTCAAATGGTTACTAAAAACCTTAGCCAGTTGAATGCTATTTATGAATTGGAATTACAGGATACCAATAATCACTTAAAAGCGATGAACAAGTTCTATGGAACATTGAACAGCGCTATGGATAACCTGAATGAATCTGTTACAGATACAGCTAAATATCGTGAAGAGATCGGACAATTGTCGAATAACCTTGCAGCATTGAACCGCGTTTATGGTAATATGCTCAGCGCTATGTCAACAGGTGCAAACCGCTAATCATCACTTTGAATTAAAAAATTAAATAACAATTAAATTAAATAAATAATGTCAATACCTAAGGAACCACGCCAGCTCATGATCAACCTCATGTACCTGGTGCTTACAGCCCTGCTGGCATTGAATGTATCTGCGGAAATTCTGAATGCTTTTAATACTGTTAATAAAAGTATTGATGACAGTAATAATAAACTCACTTCAAAAAATAGTGATTATATAAAAGCAATTACACTCACAGCGAAAAATGATCCAAGGCCTGCGACACAGGATAATCTCCGTAAAGCAACTGATGCTCAGAAAATAAGTAATGATTTCGTGGCATTTGTAGAGGTGTATAAGGAGAAAATCAAAGAATTGGCTGGTGGTCCAAATACAAAGGATCCCAACAAATTATTGAAGACCGAAGGCGAAATGGAAAAAACAAGTCACTGGCTTGTGAAAGATAAGGAAGGTGATAAACTGGAAGCAGAAATAATAGCAACCAGGAATAAATTTTTAGCACTCGTTGGCAATACAGCTATGGAAGTGCCTTTGAATGTTACACCAGTTCCTGCATCTGCCAAAAGTAAAACCTGGACTGAATATAATTTCGACCGTGTTCCAGCTATTGCAATCACTACTATTTTAACAAAATTGCAACAGGATGCTAAAAGTACGGAGAGTTCAATACTCGAAAATTTAGCTACCGGTATCAACATCAACGATTTCAAAATAGATAAAATGGCTGCTATTGTTGCTTCGCCGTCTTCGTATGTGCGCAAAGGAACTGAATACACAGCCAAAATATTTGTGGGTGCCACATCAACGGCAATTAACCCACAGGTTTTTACTGGTTCATTTACCAGCGATGTTAAAAAGAACCCTAAAGACCCTACAGGTGAATCGTTTGAAGAGGTTGAAGCACAAAAACCTCCACTCAATAATCCTCAGCAAATGACCGTTGTTGATGGATTTGCAACAATTAAAGAAAGTGCAGGTGGTGGAAGGTCGTACCAGGGAGTAATTCAAGTTCCGGTACCTAATAAAGAAGGGTATTTTAAATATTATCCTTTTGAATCAAAATATGAAACATTTGAAGTTGGAAAAGCGGTTGTTTCTCCTACATCAATGAACGTGTTATATATCGGAATTGATAATCCAATTAAGATTTCTGTTCCCGGATATGCATCAGAAAAAGTTACTGCGTCAGGTTGTGGAATAACCCGCGTTAAAGGTGAAGAATATATTGCAAGGCCTACAACAGCAGGTGAAGATAAGATCGTTGTTTCTGCAAAAACGGAAAAAGGAAGCGAATCATCAGAAGCAAAATTCAGGGTACGTCGTATCCCGGATCCTTATGTATATATATTAAATACAAAAGGTGGTGCATTGAAGATAGCTGAATTTAAAGCTGCTGATGCGATCATTGTTAAGAATCCTGATTTCGTTTTCCAGGTACCTTATACTATTTCAAGTTTTGAATTAGCGCATGCACCTAAAATCGGATCTGTACTTTCTGACGTTTCCAACTCCAATAAATTTTCTTCTATGATGAAGGACATACAGAAAAAGTCAAAGCCGGGCGATAAGATTGTTATCGAAGCAATTGTAAAAATGCCCGACGGAAGATCTGTTCCTGTAAACACATCATTTAAATTAATTGGTGGTTAATTAAATAGATCAGTATGAAAAGAATATTTGGTTTATTATCTCTGCTCATTTTAATATCATCGTTAAGTTTTGCTCAGCCTACAAGTGCTGCAAGACAGGATGGTATTTATAAACGCGAATTATTAGGAACCCGGGAGATCATTCCATATGATGATATCCGCGAAGCCGATATCTTTTGGGAAAAAAGGATATGGAGGAATATTGATTTCAGAGAAAAGATCAATTTACCTTTTACATGGCCGGTGGATCCTTTTGCTGATGTTGTTTATAAAGCGGTTATTTCAGGCGAATTAAAAGCCTATAAACCAACTTATGACGATTTCAGGGAAGGGCTTGAATATCCTATTGAAGAGATACTTCAAAAATTCAACCGCACCGATACACTCACAATTATGGATGAGGAAACCTATGAGGAAAGAATAGTTATTACGCATTCAGAATTTGATTTTCAAACGGTGCAGCGGATTCAAATTAAAGAAGACTGGGTATTTGATGAGGAAACATCCACAATGGTGGTGAGGATAATCGGTTTAACAATGAGTCGCGACAGGTTGGACCCAACTACGGGTGAGATACTTGGATCGGAGCCGATGTTTTGGGTATATTATCCCGATCTTAGGAGCATCCTTATCCGCCACGAAGTATTTAATGAAAAAAACAGCGCCAGGTATTTAACCTATGAGGATATTTTTGAAATGCGTTTATTTAACAGTTATATCGTAAAAGAAGATAACGTTTATGATCGCTTTATTGAGAATTATGCTACAGGAATTGACCAGGTGCTCGAGAGTGAAAAAATAAAACAGGTGATATTCGACTACGAACATAACCTCTGGGAATTTTAATTATCTTTCTTTTCTATTCATACTTGAACCGAAGGCCGGCATTATTTGCCGGCTTTCACTTTTTAGAGCACAGAGGGACTGAATTTTAAAGCACAGATGGACACGGATTAGCACAGAGAGGTTTGAAATTATTAAGCACGGAGGGGCACGGAGTAACACTGGGGATAGAATAGAGATGAGATACTTTAATGAGCGGAATAAATGATTTAATTAATATTCCAATAAATGCCTTTTGGCGATCAATTGAAATCAATCTTGTGGGTGAAAATATGTTGTGATAATATTTGCTTTAGATTTCCCGACAACTTTGGTTAATTCTTCTGCGCTTGCCGCCTTTATGTTTTTCACCGACCGAAATTCTTTCATTAATTCTTTAATTGCCGATTCACCGATTCCCTTTATATTATTTAATTCGGATGTGATGGCAGATTTGCTTCTTTTTAAACGGTGAAAAGTAATGGCAAATCTATGTGCTTCGTCACGCAAGTGCTGAATCACTTTTAAACTCTCTGATTTTTTACTGATATATAATGGAAAAGGATCCTCAGGAAAATAGATCTCTTCTAGCCTTTTTGCGATGGAGCAGATCGCAATTTTACCGTACACCTCAAGTTCTTTTAATGCTTGCACCGCTGCAGCGAGCTGACCTTTGCCACCATCAATTACAATTAATTGGGGCAGGGGTTCGGCCTCATCGGTCAATCTTTTATATCGCCTGTAAACAATTTCATGCATGCTTGCAAAATCGTCGGGGCCCACAACAGTTTTAATATTAAAATGCCGGTAATCTTTTTTGCTAGGCTTTGCATTTTTAAAAACCACCATGCTGGCAACGGGATTCGTGCCTTGTATGTTAGAGTTATCAAAACATTCGATATGATATGGCAACTGGGTTAATTTAAAATCATGTTTGATGGATTCGAGAATGCGGATGTTTTTATTTTTTGCATCGCGTTTTTCTTTCCCTGCATCTTTTTCTTCTTTTACATACAACGCATTTTTAAATGCCAGGTCAAGTAATTTCTTTTTGTCGCCGGCCAACGGAACAGTTTGAATAATAGTACCGTCGCTGATCTCTGTTTTAATGGGAACAATTATTTCTTTTGCATCGCTTGGAAATTGTAAACGGAGTTCGGTTATTGCAATACTCAGCAACTCCTCTTTTGATTCATCCAGTTTTTTAACTAACTCCAGGGTTTTTGTTTGGGTAACCATTCCCTGCATTATTTTTAAATAACCGATCACTGCGAAATTATCTGCATCGGCGATGCTGAATACATCAACATTATCTATATTGGTATTTACCACAGTGCTGCGACCCTGGAATTCTTCGATGATGGTAAGTTTATTTTTAAAATCTTCTGCTTCTTCAAATTCCAATATTTGAACCGCATGTTGGATTTTTTGCTTAAAAGCATTTTTCACCATGCTCATATTTCCCTTTAATATATTGACTATACTTTGCACATTGTCCATATATTCCTGTTCGGTCATAAGACCTTCACAAGGGCCTTTGCAATTTCCAAGATGATATTCAAGACAGATTTTAAATTTATGGTTTTTGATGTTTGCCTCCGAAAGTAAATAATTGCAGGTGCGAATAGGAAAAATAGATTTAATAAAATCGAATATTGACCGAACCTTACTTTTTGAAGTAAATGGCCCAAGGTATTGTGAACCATCGTCAATTCTTTTCCTGGTAAAAAAAATACGGGGGAAGCGTTCATTTTTTACAACGATGTAAGGATAAGTTTTTCCGTCTTTCAGATTAACGTTATACCGGGGCTGGTGTTTTTTAATTAGGGTGTTCTCAAGTAAAAAAGCATCCTGTTCGGAATTTACAATTGCAAATTCTATCCGGTTGATCTTTTTCACCATTAAATGTATCCTTGCACTATGGTCTGTTTTCTGAAAATAGCTGGTAACCCTTTTTTTTAAATTTTTGGCCTTCCCTACGTACAACATTTTACCTTCAGCATCTATATATTGATAAATGCCCGGTTTTGACGGTAGGGTTACCTCAATGTTTTTGAATTGTTCAGAATTCATTTATCGTTTGCAAATATAATAGATGTGCTAACAGAGAAGAATTGACGCTGCAATTGCTATAACTGCTTTAATCATCTTTAAGTTTGAAATTGCAGCTACAAATTACCTGGTTGATCCGCCAATAATTACGGAGTATATTTACCAACTGAATAAACAATTGCTATGAAACAACATCTGATCCTTTTAGTAATGCTTGCACTTGCATCCAACCTTTCAGCACAAACAGGCATGGTAAGCCTTGATGATGAAATTAGTTTTACCTCACAAACGGTAAAACGGGTTGCTGACCATTTGGTAAATAAAAATGGGTTTACACTGCTGGATTATGATATCCCATCAACAAATACAAAAGAGAAAGCTGATACAACCGTGTATTTATCTTACAACAATGACAACGGAATGGGAAATGAGATAAGGTATGGCAGGAAAATGAATGCAAGTTCTGTTTCGTCAGGTTTTTCCTTCACAACAATAAACGAAAGCTGGTATAAAACTGAAACTGATAAGATCGCAGGATTAGGTTTTGTTCTCACTGATGCAGAACTGATTTCTGAAACCGCCCACGAAGCGAAAATTTATTCTAAGGAAAATATAACAATTCAAACTTTCTGGTCGAAATATCCGGGCTCCGATCAAAAATTTTATACTATTGATGTAATAAGGTTTTAGTTACTTCATACTTCATACTTCATACTTCATACTTCATACTTCTTACTTCTTACTTAATTATAGCCTTCCATCAACTCCTCGTATTCATTCTTCTGATTATCTATATACTTTCCGCAGTCGAGTTCTATAGTTGGTGTTCCCTGGAAGCTAGGGAAAGTAGCGGCAGGATTAATACCCAAAGTTTTATCGGCATAAACCCTTTTCATAAAAAATCCATAGATAGGCAACGCCATGTTTGCACCCTGGCCAAGTGCCGTTGAGCGGAAATGAACAACAGGATCATCGGCGCCAACCCAAACCCCACAAACGAGTTGTGGCACCATTCCCATAAACCAGCCATCTGTATTTTCCTGTGTTGTACCGGTCTTTCCAGCAACAACTGAAGTAATTCCTCCATATTCATTGCGTCGAAGCCGTTGGCCAGTTCCATTGTTTACAACGTATTGCAGCATTGTCAACATAACCGCTGATATTTCTTCTCTCATTACCTCCACACGTTTTGCTGGAAATTCTGCGATGATATTTCCGTTTTTATCTTCTATCCTCGAAACGAAAACAGGCCGAACGGCAACTCCCTTATTTGCGAAAGCAGAGTACGCGGCAGTCATTTCATAAACTGTTACTTCAGGTGTTCCTAAACAAATGGACGGTTGAAAGGGGATCTCTGATTCAATACCCATATTATGGGCAAGATCAATTACAGGCTGAATACCTACTTCCCTTAATAAATATGCTGTAATAGTGTTTACCGATTTTCCAAGTCCCTGTGATAATGTTAGCATACCGCCGTAACTGCCGTCAGAATTTTTTGGGGTCCAGTCGGTAAGGAGGCTCCATTTTTTTCCTTTTTCAAAAGTTACGGGCAGGTTGGGAATTTGGTAACAGGGCGAAAATCCTTTGTCGGCAATTGCTGCTGTATATACAAAGGGCTTGAAAGTTGATCCTACCTGGCGCCCCTGAGCAGGCTTAACATGGTCGAGTTGAAAATACCGCATGTCCACACCGCCAACCCATGCTTTGATTTCGCCGGTATGTGGATCCATTGCCATCATCCCGGGATGCAGCAATTTCTTTACATATTTTATTGAATCGTATGGGCTCATAACCGTATCGAGATCATAATTTTTTGCCCACCATGAAAATACAGTCATCGTATCTGCTGTCTGAAAAACTTTATTTATTTCAGCTTCGCTTTTGCCCGCTTTTTTCATATTGCGATAGCGTTCTGATTGCTTAACCGCATTATCGATGAGTTCCGGATTTGTTCTACCGCTGTAAGGATATGCCCAGGGTTCATATTTATTTCCTTTCCAGTGATTATTAAAATCCTTTTGCAGTTTTGTTAACCATTGAGCACTTGCCTGTTCGGCATACGATTGCATACGGCTGTCGATGGTAGTATATATTTTTAATCCATCTTTATAAATATCCCATTTACCACCATCGGGTTTTTCATTTGTTTTAACCCATTCGGCTAGCCATTGCCGTAAATATTCTCTGAAATAAGTACCGTTGCCCGCTTTGTGATCCTGCCGTTTAAAATCTAATGATAAAGGTTTTGTTTTATACATTTCGTAATCGGCATTATTTAATTTTCCGGCATCATGCATTTCGTGTAAAACAACATTGCGGCGTTCGATACATTTATCCGGAAACCGAACAGGATTGTATAGGGCGGGATTTTTCACCATCCCGACTAAAATTGCCGACTCATCAACAGTTAATGAATCCACCCGTTTATTAAAAAATGTTTTTGAAGCAGTTTTAATTCCACTTGCATCATATATATATGGAATGGTGTTCAGATACATTACGATAATTTCTTCTTTTGTGTATCTGCGTTCAAGCTTTGCTGCAGTGACCCATTCCTTTAATTTAATTAATGCAAGTTCGAATTTATTTCCAGCGGTTGGACGACCGTATAAATTTTTTGCAAGTTGTTGTGTAAGCGTACTTCCTCCACCTGATTCTTCCTGGCGCAGAATTAATGTTTTAAAAATTACACGCATCACACTTTTTGCGTCGATGCCGCTATGGTCATAAAAGCGTCGGTCTTCGGTAGAGATCAAGGCGTCAATTAAATGCTGCGGGATTTCCTGCATGGTAGCATTTGTACGATTTTCCCTGTAGAAACGCCCCAGTAATTCTCCATCGGAAGTTAATATTTGCGTGGCAAGGCTGCTTTGAGGATTTTCAAGTTCTTCGAAAGAGGGCATTTTTCCAAATACACCAAATGAGAGCAAAATAATAAAAATGGCAAACAACCCGGTGCCGATGCCAAATATTCGCCAAAACCATTTGATCTGAACTTTGTATACAGATAATTCTTCTTTTATCGACATGTGTTCAATTAATCTTTCAAATAATTATCCTGAAAAAATGTTTCGTATCCTTCGATATCCTTCGATTTAAAAAATTGAACATAGTTGGATTTGGAGATCACCATAGGTGTGAATGCTTCCTTTGTAAGATCTATAAATACAGCGGCATTGTCTTTAATGGTAAAATAATATGTCATTGCGGTTTCAACACCCGGGAATGATTTTACCATGATAATGCTGTTGTCTTTACCCAGGAGGAGAGAGCTTATCTTTAAATTATCTGTGGTAAAATTTGTTGAATTAAAAGTTGAGATATTATTTTTTAGTGTAGTCGCATTTTTTCCTGTTGAGTTCATTACAAAAAGGAAATATTGTTCTTCATCTTCTTCAAAGTTATATGATGGGTCGGGATCCATTTTTTCTACTTCATCCATCACCGAACCCCTGCGCAAATAATCTAAAATTTCCTGAGCCCTGATACCAACGTCGTGTTGGGGATATTTGATCGCCACTTTTTGTAATTCATTTTTGAAAATATCTACGCTGTCGGGATTTTCATAGGTAAGTGCCATCAGCATTTCGAATTGTGGCTTAAGTGGATTTGGTTTGAATAAACTATCGGCAAGCAGCGACCGTGTTTTTACCTGGCTATATTCCTTTTCCTGCAGGAGATCGTAAGTTTCGGCATAATAAATATCCAATGCATTTTTTTGTTCGTCGCGTTTTTTGAAATATTCAGGGTCTCCTATAATTTTTGCATAATCGCTGTTGGGGTATTTTTCGAGGAGCTTATTTTTATAAATATCCTGTTTCGGATTTCCAGTTAACCGGTATAATTGGTATAAAGCCTGAACCTCAAAATTATTATCCGGATAGTCATTTACATTTTCTTCAAACAGCTCAACTGCTTTTGGTTTGTTCTTAAAATTTTCTTTATAAATAATTCCTGCACGGTAAAGTGCTCCTGCAATCCGCTCATTTGATGCTGCAATTTCTTCAGGTGTTTTCGGGAGACTTTCAATTATTGCATCCAGTGTTAAGTTTTTACCGGTGAGGTCGATGGTTTTTTCACCATCGCCATTTTCTGTCACGCCTTTTTCTTCCTCTTCACCGAAACTACCCTTATCACTTCTTCTCCAGTTATCTTCTAATTTACGTGTACCCCAGTTTTTTTTGAATTCCGTAAATCCACGTGATCTTAAATTTGTATTGTAGAAATAAAAATCTCCTTCCGTATTTGCGGCATTTTCTACAGTCTTGTTTTCAAGAATTTCATTGTTTGATGTGTCAGATGCTTCTGCTTCTTTTAATATATCCGCTAATGCTTTTTCCAGTTCTTTTTCTGAGAGGCCTGCCCAATACTGCAATTTCTTTTCAGTTTCAATAATTGTGAGTTCATCAACAAGCAATTTTAGATTATCGCGAAGATTTTTTACATCTTCAAATCTTTCATGTTCTTTTGGCAGGTTGGAAATAGTGCTGTCGTAATAGGCATATGCGAGTTTATATTCCACGTCGGCATAATAAAGGTCGCCAAGTCGCATGTAAGAGATCCCCTTTTGTTTTGCATCCTGCGTATTTCTGATGGAAAGATTTAAATATTCAACGCCCTGCTCTAACTGCCTTTCATTAAATGACATATCAGCAAGGGTATAATAGATCAGCCCGTAAAAATCTTTGTATTTTTCATCTTTCAGGAGTGACAGTAATTCATCTTTCGTTTCCTTTCCTGAAACACCATAGTTCGCCATCGTTAATTTCGCCATATTCAATTTGGCATAAAAGTCCATATCATACGATGGTTTGCTTTCCAACACAATTTTATATGTCGCCAGGGCTTTGTCATAATTTTTTTGTTCTGCATATAATTGCGCAAGAATAAAATTATAACGCACTTTTAATTTTTTATCGTCAATATTTTCAATCGACAACATCAAAGGTTCAATTGCATTCCCACGTTGATTTTCTTTTATATAGAGATCAGCTTCCACCGCATATAATTCACCCAATAACCATTTAGGAAAATTTTCCCTGCTTTTTAAAACGCTCAAAACTGTATGCGCATCGCTGTATTGTTTTTTCTCTACGAGGCATCTGGCTACCCAAATTCCGGCCTCGCTTGCAACAGGCTGATGCTTTAATTTTTCAAAAAAACTTAATTCACCATCTTCATCCTCCTTTACCCTTTTTGCTTTTGATTGTTTTTCTATCAGATCGGAATAATCGGAAACGATATACTGAAATGTCATTAATGCTTCATCGTAATTCCTTTTATAGAAGTTGGCTTTTCCAATAAGAAAATAGGAATCGTCTACCCATTTGCTTTTCTTATGCATCTGGATAACGAATGAAGTTTTTTCTACCACTTCATCCATGGCGGGCTGAACAGAGGAAGCCTGTTCCTGGGTGCCATATTTGAAGATGGGCAATATCTCTTCATAATTGTCCGTTTGCTGTTCCCACAACGACTTTTCATTTTCTTTCATCGTGAGCCTTGCATTAAAATACCCGTTATCGCGGGCAATAAGGTCATCGAGGCTCCTGCCCAGAAATCCCCTGTCAGCATTTTTGGATGTCTTGCAGGCACTAATGAAAAAAAGGAGTAAAATTGCAGAGATAAATATGGAGAAAATTCGCTTCAAGGTGAAAAGTTTAATGCCGGATATATAACTTGTTTTGAGCAAAATTATTTTAAATAAAGTAAATAATTCAGCGATTTAAGCAGCAATGGCTAAAGGTAACAAAAAATCAAACAGATGGATAGAGCGGCTGCGGACCAAATACAAGCTGGTGTTGATGCACGACAAAACCTTCGAGGTGCGGGCATCGCTCCGGTTAAGTCCGTTGAATGTCATTATTTTGTTCAGCACCATGCTGGTTGTTGTGGGGCTATTTGTTTATGGACTCATTGTTTACACGCCGCTTAAAAACCTCGTGGTAGGGTATAGTGAAGTTTCCACCTCACGCCAGATCTCCCAGAATAATAAAGTCACCGACTCGATCATGAATTCCTTAAAGGCCTATGATATCTATTTTGCCAATCTTCAAAGACGGCTGAATGGTGAAATTGACACCCTTGCACCCAAAGACAGCCTTAACAAAAACGACTATAACAACCTCGAGATCGGCGAACCATCGGAAACCGACAAGATGTTGCGGCAGCAGGTGGCCCAGGAAGATCTTTTTAACCTTGGGCTTTCGGATCCGCGACAGGGTGGTGATCAGAACATTGAATCACTACATTTCTTCCCGCCGATAAAGGGCTCGGTGACTTCCGATTTCAGCGTAAGAGAAAATCATTTTGGAATCGACATCGTTGCTCCTGAAAATTCGCCGGTAAAAGCCTGCCTCGATGGCGTGGTCATCGACAGTTATTGGAACCTTGAAAGCGGGAATGTTGTAATTATCCAGCACGACCATGATCTGGTATCTTTTTACAAGCATAATTCACAGATCCTGAAAAAACCCGGAAATACAGTTAGAGCAGGTGATGTTATTGCTGTGATTGGGAATACCGGTGAAATGAGTACGGGCCCGCATCTGCATTTTGAACTTTGGCATCAAAAAACACCACTAAATCCAAAAGATTATATTAATTTCAACTAAAATTTTGAAAAACTATGTTTGGGACAAAAAATTCAACCACCCAGTCCACACCAAACTCATTTATTTCAAACAGGATCAACCTCGGTACCGTTGTGGAGGGCACACTGGAAAGTGATAGCGACCTCCGCATTGAAGGAACGATAAAGGGAACCTTGCGAACAAAAGCTAAAGTAGCTGTTGGTCCCACCGGTTTGATTGAAGGTGATGTGCATTGCAAAACTGCAGATATTGAAGGAAGCATCACTGGTGATATTGAAGTTACTGAGGTCCTTACGTTAAAAGCATCAGCAGTTGTTGAGGGAAATATTTATACTGCTAAAATTGTAATTGAAAACGGCGCTCATTTCGATGGCATTTGTAATATGGGTGCTAAAGAAACCAAGGAGCCGAAAGAATCAAAAACAATTAATGCCTTCACACAATACGAAGAAGCCACAGTATAAAAATTACGCAAAATATAGCGGTATGGCTTTTCAGCTATTTGCCGCTATTTTTTTGGGTGTTTGGGGAGGAATAAAATTGGATGAACTGCTGGGAACCCATCCGTGGTTAACCGTTATATTATCATTGCTTGGAGTTTCGGCTGGATTATACGCAGTGCTCAAAGATTTTATTAAGCCACGCAATTAACCCTTAACACGGGATATTCGTATTATTGCCGGGATCAAACAATTTGAATCATGTTTTTCAGCTATTTAAAAAAATTAATCCTTTTTGCAGCTTTTATTGCTTTGGTAATTGTTTGTTTGAGTTTCGTTAAAACATTTCGGCCGGTAATCACTTTTGCCTGGGTTTGTTATGGGGTTTTTCTTGCATTGAGCATCATTACTTTTTATTTTTCTACAAAAACGATCACTGGGAAATTCGGCAGTTTCATGAATATTTTTTTCGTGAGCATATTCTCGAAACTTGTTATAACTGCAGTTATCATTTTAATATACAAACAAAAAGTTGAAACTGCGGATGTCAATTTTATTATTCCCTTTGCAATAATTTATTTTTCATTTTTATTTTTTGAAACCCTAGAGCTGGTGAAAATGTCGAGAAAGGTTGGGAATAACCAAAAGAAAAAAATGCCATGAAACATTTTCTCCTCTTTCCTGCAATTATCTTATTTCAATCGCTTCCTGTTTTTGCGCAAAACATTTCAACTGAAAAAATATATAGAGCTTATCAGCAGGGAGGAAAAGGCCGCAGGTTTGAAAATGGATGTATTTCATTCAGCACCAACGGCCAATTACGATCTTAAATATCAAAGGTGTGCGTGGACGGTTTCTCCGGATATTTTATTTGTTTCAGGAAATATTACATCGTACTTCACTTTGCTGGAAACTTCAGATAATATTTATTTTGATGCAAGCGATTCGCTGGTGATCGATTCTGTATATTTTCAAAATAACCCAACGGAATTCGAACATGTCAATAATGAATTAAAGATCAATTTTCCATCGATGCCTGCAGGTGTGTTTGATTCGGTATCAGTGTATTATCACGGCGTTCCATCAACAACAGGATTCGGATCATTTAATATCACGCCACATGATTCTGTAAATACATTGTGGACCTTATCTGAACCTTATGGCGCCAGCGACTGGTGGCCATGTAAGCAAACGTTGGATGATAAAATGGATTCAATTGATGTGTACGTTTCAACACCATCGGAATATAGTTCCGGAGGTCCGGGCTTGCTTGTAAATACAATTGTAGATGACGGTTTCACCACTTACCATTGGGAAAGTAATTATCCTATTGTTACCTATCTTGTTGGAATTGCCGTAAGCAATTATGAAGTGTACGAATTTTATGCACCGCATAACGGCGATTCAGTTTTATTTTATAATCTTATTTATCCTGAAAGTTTTGACCTTGCTGTTGGAGGAATAAATGCGATTGTTCCTTCATTCGAATTATTTTCTGATATCTATGGCGATTATTCCTTTGCTGAAGAAAAATATGGACATATGCAATTTGGCTGGGGAGGAGGGATGGAGCATCAAACCATGAGCTCTGTAACTAATTTTAATTATGAATTACTCGTCCACGAAATGTCACACCAATGGTTCGGTGATAAAATTACCTGCGCAAGCTGGAGGGATATCTGGCTCAACGAAGGGTTTGCTACTTATAGCACATGGCTGAGTTTTGATTTTTCTGAAGACCCAAATCATTATTTTGAAGCATGGCTTTCAGGTACGAGAAATACAATTACATCAGTGGCAGGTGGCTCGGTTTGGGTAGATGACACAACACTTACATCGAGAATTTTTGATGGAAGATTAACTTATTATAAGGGAGCATGGTTGCTAAACATGCTGCGATGGGAATTAGGCGATGAAGATTTTTTTAGTGGCATTAAAAATTATATCACCGATCCCGAGCTCGAATACGATTTTGCAACTACCGACGATCTTGTTGCGCACCTTGAGTCAGCAGCCGACACAACACTCACCGAATTTTTCGACGACTGGTTTTATGGGCAGGGATTTCCTGCATATCATTTGTTGTGGACACAGGATGAAAATAATATTGTGACAATTGCGGTTGATCAAACCACTTCTCATCCTTCGGTTGATTTTTTTGAGATGAAAATACCTATACGATTTTTTGGCGATAATGATACTGTGGATGTTATTTTAAAAAATGAAAGCAACGGTCAGTTATTTCAATTTGATCCGGGATTTAAATTAACCGACCTGAGACTCGACCCGGATTTTAAATTATTGCATGCAAACGATCAGGTGGTTTTTGTTAATTATGAAGCATCTCCAATTCAGGTTGTTATTTATCCGAATCCCGCCGAACAAATTTTAAATGTCCAGGTTTTATCGCTGAATTCTTCAGCATATAATTTATTCGTCTTCAATAGTGCAGGTCAGCAAATGGTAAATGCTTTATTGAGTTTAAATGCAAATTCCGGTTTAATACAAGTGGATGTCTCCACATATGCGCCGGGTGAATATTACCTGCTTTTAAAAAATGACAAGAATGAAATTGTAAAAAGATTTATGGTGAAATAATGAATAATGAGTAATGAGTAATGAGTA
>JBIOHA010000006.1:0-24692 GCA_044448625.1 Chitinophagales bacterium
ATGTTATGTTGGTGATGCGCATAATACAAAACAGAAAAACACTTTTGAAGAATATCATCGCGGGCATGGGAGACAACATGGATTCAGTCAGGCAATTTTTTCTCCCGAAACTGCACTGAAGGCTATTGAGGCAATAATTGAACAGGGTGAGGGATCCGATTCCAAGCATGTTCCCGCTGATTTTACACCGCATGAGATGAAAGAAGAACAGGAATATGCACTTTCGTGGTATAAAGGAAACCTCAGCCATTATCAAAAATTCAGAATATTGTTACATGCGTATCATACATTACCCGAAACATATCAATCAATACATAGCGACAGGAATAATGCGGCACAAAAAAATATGGAAAAATTATTCATCGATTTTTTAATGGATCTGCAAAAGCATTTCAATACCGATGGCGAATCAATGCCTGTTTCTTTCTGGCAAAAAATGTATGGCCTGCGGGATGCTATCACAGAAGTTTGGGAATCGGGTCTTTGTCCCGATTTTAATTTTAGTATTGGTGACAGGGCAGAAGGAATGATTTAAATAATGACCTATATTCGCAACCTATGCAGCCATTAAATTACAATTATGACAAGAAACGATTTGAGGCTTTTGTTGATGCTATCATAGCTATAATTCTGACAATTCTGGTTTTGGAATTGCGGATTCCTGAAACCGAACAGCACGCTGGTTTAAGTACAAAGCAACAGGTAGCGAAAGTACTTCCTTCCTTTATCAGTTATATCGGCACATTTCTTTTGATCGTTGGTATTTGGATCGACCATCATATTCTTTTTTTAAATCTTCTGAAACTTACTAAGCGGTATATTTTATTGAACATGCTTTTTATTTTATCGTTGTCGGTGGCACCTTTCACAACTGCTTTTGCAGGCAATAATTACCATGACTCATTTGCAGTGGCCTTGCTTTTTGTAAATTACTGCATAATGAATATGCTCTTTGGCACCCTTTACTGGTATGCGAATGGAAAGGGTTTGCTTCCACCCGATTTTTTTTCGGATAATAAGAATACAGCCAAGTTTTCAATGATCGGTATTATAGGTTTGATTGCTGCCATTCCTCTTGCTTATGTCAACACGTATTTATCCTTTGGATTAGGGATCATTATTTTTACCGGTCACCTGTTTAAGAAAAAGTAGAACTTAAATATTCATATCGACAATTGAGCGTTATATTTTTTACAACTGGTTCAGAATTTCGGAAATGGTTAATAAAACACCATAACCGCGAACAAGCACTTTTAGTTGGTTTTTATAAAGTATCAAGCGGCAAACTTTCAATCACCTGGGCACAAGCTGTTGACCAGGCGCTTTGCTTCGGATGGATAGACGGAATAACAAAATCCATTGACGAAGAAAGTTATTGCATTCGGTTTACGCCTCGAAAAAACACAAGCAATTGGAGTATCATCAACATTAAGAAAGTGGAAGAATTTATAAAAACCGGATTGATGTCTCCCGCTGGTTTAAAAGCATTTAACTCAAGAAAAGAAAAAAGCACCGGCGTTTATGCTCACGAAAAGGAATCTATAATCCTCAACCCAAATTATGTATCGCAATTTAAAAAGCATAAACGGGCATGGACTTTTTTTATCAGTCAGCGACCTTCATATAAAAAAGCAATGATGCATTGGATCATGAATGCAAAGCAGGAGAAGACGAGATTAATTCGACTTGAAAAGACAATTAAAATGAGCGATGAACAAAAGAGAATACAGTAATGAGAAAAAAAATTGAAAGGCCGATATATTTATTTATTACAATCATCTGGAACCCATCCTAAGTGATGTTCATTCCATATCTTTGTTTACACCACACATGCCAACTATCAACGAATCACTTTTAGACAGCCGCCTCGGTAAACTGGAGAGCACACGCAATTGGTCGCCACGGGTAATTTCAAAACTTGAAGCATTTGTTAGAACAGCAGATGATTACGACCTGTTCAGGGTTGACCCAATTCAATATGCGACTGAAAAAGGTATGGCTGAAAACGAGGCCATTGATCTATTCTTGCATGCATCAAAGGGCAACATTTTTGACCTGGAGTGGAGTCTGATCTGCAACTGTTGCGGCCAGTCATTTGCAAGCTTTCGCGGTTTGGGTAACCTGCATGCGCATTTCGTTTGCAATTTCTGCCTGATGGAAAATAATGCAGAGCTCGACGATATGATAAAAGTATCATTCACAGTTGCTCCTGCTATTCGGGAAATTATTTATCATACTCCAGTTAAATTATCTGCCGAAGATTATATGTTTAAGTATTGTATGACACGTGGGCTTACCCGCGGACCTGATGGAGTAAATAATACAGAATATTTTAGAAAATGTTGCAATGCAATTCAGTACCTCGAACCGGGTGAGAAATGGAAATTGGAATTGGATGTGTCGCCGGGTTTTTTATATTGTGGTGATCTGCTTCGTGGAGTGCCTTTATCTTTTATTGTTTATGCTGCAACCGACCAGGCACCGCCACCTGTTCGCATTATTTTTGGATTACCTGATATGCAGGTTGCCGAACCAGAAACAGAAGCACGTGCATTGACAATAGTAGCACACGGTGTTACAAAAAATTTTGAGTTGAGTTATTATAAAGAAATTCCTGCGGGCCGATCGCAATGGGAACTTGAAAATCGGCTTGCAGAACGTGCCTGTGTTGTCATAATGAATATTCCTTCAAATGTTACTGAAACCTGGCCGCAAATTCCGCCTTTTCTTACTGGTAAACGATTGCTCACCACTCAAACTTTTCGCGATTTATATCGATCGGAAGTAATTGAAGACAACGAAGGATTAGGTGTGCGTGATATTACTTTCCTGTTTACAGATCTCAAGGGTTCAACGGCACTCTATGATAAATTGGGAGATTTAAAAGCATATCATTTAGTGCGTGAGCATTTTGATGCACTGAATGAGGTGATCATCAAAAATTCCGGGGCAATTGTAAAAACAATTGGCGATGCTATTATGGCAACTTTTTGTACGCCAATTGATGGCATAAGGGCAGCAATTGAAATTCTTAATGCAATAGACAAATTCAATGAAGACAGAACCGAGCAACTCATCCTTAAGATCGGATTACATGCAGGGCATTCAATTGCTGTTACATTAAATGAAAGACTCGATTATTTCGGACAAACAGTAAATATTGCTTCCCGTGTGCAGGAACTTGCGGGAGCAAATGAAATTTTCATCAGTAAAGAAGTTTATAATTATCCTGAAGTGGGTAATATACTCGAGCATTATATGATAACACCTTCTCAGGTAACTGTGAGAGGTGTAAGCGGTACATTGCAGTTATATAAAATTAATTCGCATAGCAATGAAGTGAAGGTCGGTCATTCGCTGGAAAATCAATCGCAATAATTTTGGTTGGTTTAGCCAACTCGTAAATTCTGATTTAATCCGTAATTCAAATCCTGCATTTAAAAGTTGCACTGAAAATATAAAGACGTGAAATGAAAAATTAACGCCAAAAATTAATTTACCCTATTAATCCTGCCCGATTTCTTTAAAATCCTATTAATAAAAAAATTGTAAATCATGATAAAGTATATTTATTAGTTTTACATCCATCACAATTTGATACCCACACTATGACAAAAAAAGTAATCATCATTGGCGGCGGAGTCGCGGGCATGAGCGCAGCACATGAATTAATTGAACGCGGCTTCGAGGTAGAAGTGTATGAACGCAACTCGCAATACGTTGGCGGCAAGGCCCGCAGCGTAAACGTTCCCGGTACCAATCTGCAAAACCCTGATAAATTTCTTCCCGGTGAACATGGCTTCCGGTTCTTTCCAGGTTTTTACCAGCATGTGACCGCAACGATGGAGCGCATTCCATTTAAATTGAAAAATGGAAAATGGCAACATGGAGGAGTGTTTGCGAATCTCACCCCGACCAAAACAATTATGCTTGCGAGGTATGGCAAAGAAAGCATTTTTGTGAATGCCCGCTTTCCCCGTTCAAAAGCAGAATGGCAATTAATGATCAAAGATCTCACCGGCGGTCTGAATACCGGATTAACACATGAGGAAGAAGTATTTTTTGCGCATCGTATGTTCCAGCTTGCAACGAGTTGCAGAGATCGCAGAGATAATGATTATGAAAAAATTGGGTGGTGGGAGTATATGAATGCTGATGAATTTTCAGAAACATATAGAAGCCTTTTGGTAGTTGGACTTACAAGAACGCTAGTTGCAGCATCTGCAAAAACTGCTTCTACAAAAACAGGTGGCAACATTGTGCTTCAACTTGTTTACAGCGCAACTCAACCCTGGGTAAATCCCGACCGGGTACTGGATGGGCCGACAAATGATGTATGGTTAAATCCCTGGAGAGATTATTTATTAGAAAAAGGCGTAAAATATAACCATCATGCAAAGGCTACTGAAATTAAATTAAAAGATAAACAAATAAGTGGTGTAAAAGTAAGGATGCACAATGCCGATCATACACAAACATCAGAAATTATTGCAACCGGTGACTATTATTTATTTGCCTGCCCAATTGAAAGAATGGCTGAACTTGTTTCTCCAGAGATGGAAGAAATTGATCCCTGCTTCACCTATTTAAAAGTTTTGGCAACCAGTGTTAGTTGGATGAATGGAATTCAATATTATCTGAATGAAGATATTGTAATTAATGAGGGGCATATTATTTTCAGCGACAGCCAGTGGGCATTAACGGCGATTTCGCAAAAACAATTCTGGAACGATTATGAATTCGGCGACCGCTATAACGGAAAAGTAAAAGGTGTACTCAGTGTGGATATTTCTGATTGGCTGCACACAAAATACAAGGATGTGTTTGCCGAAAATTGCGATGCGGAAACTGTTGAAAAATATGTATGGCAACAATTAGAGGCAAGCTTAAATGTAGATGGAAAAAAAGTTATTGATCGCAGCATGATCGAATTTTATTATCTGGACAGGGATATTAAATGGGGAAAAGAAAAAAAAGAAAATACTGACCGCGAGCCATTGCTGGTGAATACTGTAAATAGCTGGGCACTGCGGCCAACGGCATCCACACATGTTCCCAATATGTTTCTTGCCAGCGATTATGTGCGCACGAATACTGACCTCGCCACTATGGAAGGCGCTAACGAAGCAGCCCGCCGTGCAACAAATTGTATTATTGATGCTGATGGAAATAAATCTTCCTATGCTCAGATTTTTGAATTTTATGAGCCGTGGGTTTTTAACCTGATGAAATGGTGGGACCTTTCAAGGTATAAAAAAGGTTTGTCGTACAGTGAAAAATTTCCATTGTGGATCAAAGTACTTACTGCGGTGTTCGGGTTAATATTTTTATTGGAAGGTGTATTTAAATTTATCTTCAATAAATTAAAAATATCCGACGAGGCTGGGTTTATTATCCTAACCATGCTCGGAACATTGGGTTTCGCCCTGCTATCTGCAGAATTTGACTGGGGACCTGTAAGTGCATTTATACTGGCATTTGGTATGTTTGGGTTGATCACATCGTTTGCAATCAGGTATCAGGATGAGTTCTTAAAAAAATTATTGCTTTTCGGAATTACTGCGGGAACGTTAGAGCTCATTGCTGATAACTGGTTAGTAAACGGAATTAAATCGCTGGTTTATCCTGCACATGAACCTATGTTATGGGCATCGCCGGCTTATATGCCCTTTGCCTGGTCAGTAGTGTTGATCCAGGTGGGATATCTCGGGTATTTAATTGCAAAAAAACATGCGATGATCACTTCGTTCATTTTTACTTTCATTGTTGGAGTAATATTTATTCCCGCTTTCGAATGTTTGGCAAAATATGCAGATTGGTGGGAATATGTGCCGTCGTCAAAAATGATCTTTAACACACCTTATTATATTATTTTGGGTGAGGGATTGATCTGTTTTCTGCTGCCATTCATCTTTATTAAAGAATGGAAATTAAAGACGAGGGGTACAATTATCAGTGGTATATTGATGGGGCTTTGGATATTTGCAGCCTATTATCTTGCACATCAAATAACAGGATGACATGAAAAAGATCATACAATATTTTATACCTGTCACAATTCCTACAGATGCTGACAGTCAGCGCAAGGCAAGATTTACGGTGGCGGTTTGGATCATCATCGCCTATTTTAATCTGAATTACATCATCATTTCTTATTTTATTGATTATCCTGGTGGTATCATCTCCCAATTGCCACTCATGCTAATTACAATAGCATGCCTGTTGTTATATAAAAATAAATTTCCTCCTTTCATTATTTATCCTTTTTATTTTATCTCCTGCTCTATTTCTATCGCCGCTACAGTCTATTATACCGGTGGCTTTTCATCGCTATTAATTTCGTGGCTGGCAACAACACCAATAGTTGCGGTATTGGTTTGGAGTAAAAAAGGAGCGAGGTATTCTGTGGCTTTTGTTATCCTGATCGAATTGATGTTTTATTTTTTGCATGTAAACGATTATGTCTTTCCAAATCAGATCGATGAGAAATACCATGCTTTTTTTTATCTCACCACAAATATCGGATTGCCCCTAATTTTATTCTGGGTAGCAATTGTATTTGAAAATGCAAAAGATTCAGCACTTAATAGTTTGAATATAGCATTGAAGGATCTCAGCATTGAAAAAAAGCGCAGCGACGAATTATTGCTTAATATCCTGCCTTCAGAAGTGGTGAACGAATTAAAGATAACAGGATCATCAAAAGCAAAAACTTTTAGCATGGTTACAGTAATGTTCACCGACTTTAAGGATTTTACCGATGTAAGTGAAAAGATCAGTGGTGAATTGCTGGTGGATGAAATTAATTATTGTTTCAGCGCATTTGATACTATCATTCAAAAATATAAAATAGAGAAAATAAAAACAGTTGGTGATGCGTATATTTGCGTTGGTGGGATGCCTGAATTAAATTACACACATTCGGCAGATATTCTTACCGCCGCAATTGAGATTCGTGACTTTATGCTCAACAGGAAGAAAGAAAAAGAGTTACGTGGTGAGATTCCTTTCCTATTGCGCATTGGTATAAATACGGGACCCGTGGTAGCTGGAATAGTTGGAATTAAGAAATTTGCATATGATATTTGGGGCGACACAGTGAACATAGCGAGCAGAATGGAGAGCAGTGGGGAAGAAGGGAAAATAAATATTAGCGGTGCAACCTATGAGCTTGTTAAAAATAAATTTAATTGCACTTACCGTGGAAAAATACCCGCAAAAAATAAAGGTGATATTGATATGTATTTTGTTGAAAATACATTGTAACGTTAAAGAGGAAATTGGATGCAATACAAGAAAGCAAAAGAGTATATCCTGGAAAGGATGCAAAATGAATTACCTACTAACAGCTATTACCATAGCTTAGAACATACCAAAGATGTATTGCAGGCTGCAAAGGTGCTTTCTGCAGAAGAGCAGGTGGAAGATGATGATCTGCTCCTGCTGAAAACGGCTGTTGTTTACCATGACTCAGGATTTATTGTGAAAGGAAAAGATCATGAAAAGGAAAGTTGTAAAATTGCAAGGGAAACATTGCCCGCATTTGATTATACGGATTCAGACATAGAAGTTATTTGCGGAATTATTATGGCAACAAAAATTCCGCAGCGGCCAAATACGCATCTTGAAAAAATTATATGTGATGCCGATCTTGATTATTTAGGCAGGGACGACTATGACCCGATCAGTAATTTATTGCTGAAAGAAATGCAAGCTGAAAGAAACATCAGCCACAAAGAATGGCTCGATATTCAGATCCGTTTTATGAAAAGTCATACTTATTATACTGCCTCTGCGAAAAAAAAGCGCGAGAAAAAAAAGCAATTAAATTTGCAGAAACTGGAACAGGAATACCTGAACGTTTAATGCGGACATAAAAACAATATATATGCAGGAAGCAAGACATGATGATTCCAAAATCAACTTTCAGATCGAGAGGGTAAGTTTTTTTACTGACGGTGTTTTTGCTATTGCCATAACATTGCTCGTAATTGAATTCAAGATTCCCGAACTGGAAACAAAAACCGACAAAGCACTCTCGCATGCGCTTTCTGAAATGGGATTGAAATTCCTCGGATTTGTTATCAGTTTCAGCATGATCGCACATTATTGGTCGGTGCACCACAGGATATTCGGTTACGCAAAACAATATACTTCAAACCTTGTTTGGTGCAATTTTGCGTTTCTTTTCCCTGTGGTTTTGCTGCCGTTCACTTCAGGGTTATTGAGTGAATACAGTACCCAGGCGGAAATGAAACTACCTTATACTTTATACGCATTCAATCTCATCATTATTGGGCTAATGAATATCGTGTTGTGGAAATACATCAGCAAACCTGAACGTAAATTATTAACGCATTCTATTTCATCAGCAAGAATAAGGCTTGGAGTTTTTCGGAGTCTTGTAATTCCGATTGTAATGTTTGTAGCATTGATCGTATCATTATTTACTGTTGCAGGTATGTTCATTCCTTTTCTAATTCCCGTTATTCTGCATTTTGGATTAAAAGCACCTGAAGTGAAAGCGGACAGTGATGACAAGATGATGAGTAATGAATAAAGAGTAGGCTCGGATTACTGCTCGCAAACCCATATTAAAATATAAAATAATAAAATATCATAAATCCCAGCTTAAAGATTCGGGAGGGATTTACTAAACTAAAACAAACGTCTTCACTTTCTTTGAAGACAAATAAATCAGTGAGACGATGATTGTTCACTCTTGGATTTTATTTTTATTTTGCCAATATCATTGTTTTAGTTCCGATAATATTACCGTCCACGATCAGGGTATAGGTATAATTACCACTTGCGATCTGCCCGGCTTCAAAACTGATATGAGTTTCGTTGCAGGATATTGGAATTATAGTAATTACTTTTCCTTCACTTGTATTTATGATCATGATACTCGCATCTTTGCAATCTTTTGGAATTCTGAATGGAATTAATGTTGAATGATCAAAAGGATTAGGCATATTCTGACCCAACATTGGAGAAAATGCATTGTCCGTTGATGTGCCGAATTTAATTAGACCATCATTTAAGCCGGTTGCATTTATGATCGCTTTTAATTCATCAATTTCAGATTGCTGCTTATTAATTAATGTATTTTGCTGTTTGGTAATTGAATCAAGTTCCTGTACTGCTTTCACTAATGGAACAACAAATTCTGAATAGCGAAGTCCCATTAATTTCCCGCTTTTATCAATGCCACTGAAATCATAATTAATGTTTTGTGCGGCGGCTTCTACTTCCTGTGCTATCAGTCCTGTGAATTGTATTTTTTCGATATCGTATTTTGAATCCCACTCAATTGAATCAGGTATACCTTCAATATTATTTTGCTTTTTAATATTGAGATGATAGGTAACCGGGTTTAACTGATTAATGAATTCTAGTCCCGGTACATTTTGCTGAATATTTTCTTTTATCCGGCTGTCACTATAGGTTGTCCAGCCTACTTCACCGCCAATACTGGAAACAGAAGCGTTGCCAATCCGGGCTTTATTGCTCGCATCGCAAAATGCACCAGCGCCTAAAGCAATTGCATTGTTATTCGAGCCTGTTATATTTGCAAAAACTCCTACTGCCGTATTTGAATTTCCAGTAATTGAATATCCTGAGTATACTCCCACCACTGTGTTATCACTTCCTGAAATATTATTGAAGAGAGTATGTGCGCCAATTCCCGTATTTAATGATCCTGTCTGGTTGGCATCAAGTGATTGATAGCCGCATGCGGTGTTTTCACCTCCGATTGTATTTCCATATAATGCATAAGTACCACTTGCTGTATTTCCAAAACCTTCGGTATTATACATCATTGAATAAGTTCCTGTTGCCGTATTTGAATTTCCAATTGTATTCGCATTCAAAGCATAATAACCGCTAGCAGTACTTTGATTTCCTAATGTGTTTGAATATAATGTATGATATCCATTCGCGGTGTTGGTACTTCCATATGTATTAGAATAAAGGGAGTAATTTCCAATAGCAGTATTTCTTCCCCCTGAAATATTAGTATAAAGAGCATAACTCCCGGTTGCGGAATTCTCAAACCCTACTGTATTGGAATAAAGAGCAAGAAACCCCGCAGCAGTATTAAAACTTCCTGTAGTATTTGAAGTTAATGATTGATAACCAATTGCTGTATTTTGATTTCCCGTGTTTATATTTGGATTCGCAGAACCTCGCAACGCTTCAAACCCTAGAGCGACAGAATTATTTGTATATGCGCCTGATTGGTTGTTTGCATATCGCATTGCGTTATAACCTATTGCTGTTGCATTGCTGCCGGCCACATTTGTATGAAGTGTTTGAAATCCATATCCAGTATTATAATTTCCGATTGTATTACTACCTAATGCACTTTCACCACTAGCGGTATTATTTGACCCCATTGTGTTTTGATAAAGTGCATACGACCCGTTTGCCGTATTCGAATTTCCAATTGAATTTAATAAAAGTGAGTAGGATCCTGTTGCCGTATTTGAATTGCCAATTGAGTTTGCGTTAAGCGCCAATATTCCTGTTGCTGTGTTATAATTTCCAACAGAATTTGAAGCTAATGTTCCCTGCCCAACTGCGGTATTTTCAACACCAATCGAATTTACAGATAGCGAACCGCTTCCAATTGCAGTATTTGAAGCGCCCAATGTATTTCCAGATAAAGCCGCAGTGCCGATTGCCGTATTATGATATCCTTCTGTATTTGTTGAAAGAGCGCTATATCCAATTGCAGTATTTGAATTGCCGGTTGTGTTGTTATATAATGTAACAAAACCCATGGCAGTATTATTAAACCCTGTTGTATTTGACCTTAATGACTGATAACCCACAGTGGTATTAAAATTTCCGGTATTGGCGGATGCGGTAACTGAACCTCTTAAAGCCTCAAACCCAACTGCAATATTATAATTTGTAAAAGCCGTAACCTGATTATTCGCATACTGCATTGCGTTCACCCCGATAACAGTTGCATTTGATCCAGCAACATTAGAATAAAGCGCACCTTTCCCGAATGAAGAATTATTATTTCCTTCATAGTTTGAATAGAATGACTGGTATCCAATTACAGAATTATAACTTCCGAAAACATTTGAATTTCCACCCTGGTATCCGAAAAATGAATTCCCGAAACCATTAGAAGTGCTTTCAATTCTTCCGGCTTTTTGATTATTCACTTTTATTGATACAGGTTGATCGTCAGATGTACCAATAAAATTTATTCCACTAATGGTTCCTGAATTTCCAGTAAGCGACCAACTGCCTGTACCCGCTGGATTTTGCCAAGATGCAAAACCGAATGCGTCAGACGTTAATACCTTTCCTGTTCCTTGGTTTCCATCCGTAATTTTTACAGCACCATTTACCTCAAGTTTTGCTGAAGGAGCTGTTGTTCCAATTCCAACATTTACTGCATCTGCTCCGGTTCCTCCAAGTACTATACTATTGCTTGTACTCACCTTTGCATTGTACCCGATCGCGGCGGCGTTTGTTAAATTTCCTAACAAAACATCTGCATTAAATCCAATTCCCAAATTATTATTACCGCTGGTATTTGAATACAAAGCATTTGTTCCTGACGCTGTATTATTATTACCGCTTGTATTTTGTAGCAATGCACTAAATCCTGCTGCGGTATTACTGTTTCCGGTATTTGAATAAAGCGTGTAATTGCCAACACCCGTATTAGTACTACCGGTACTATTTTGCAAAGAAGCCATTCCAATTGCCGTATTATAATTTCCAGTACTGTTGATCAACAATGCCTGAAATCCGCTTGCAGTATTTGAATTTCCAGTTGTATTTGTAACGCCGGCCTGGAATCCAAAGAACGTATTAAATTGAAACTGGTCTATCCTTCCAGCTCTGTAATTATTCACCCTAAAGTTTAATGGAACATTATCGGTGGTTCCAATGAAATTTAATGCATCCGACGTTCCCACATTTCCCGTTAGCTGCCAACCACCACCTCCGCCAGTTGGAGTTTGCCACGTAGCCAAACCATTATTATCAGAAGTCAGCACTTTACCTGCAGCCTGAGTACCGTTTTGAATTTTTATAGACCCGCTTATATGTAGTGTTGCTGTAGGGGCAGTGACACCAATACCAACATTTACTGTATCTGAACCAATACCGCCAAGTACGAGGCAATGGCTGGCGCTTACTTTTGCATTATAGCCAATAGCAGTTGCATTTGATAGTGAACCCGATGATACATCAGCAAATGTACCGATAGCAATATTATTATCCCCTGTTGAATTTGAGCCTAAAGCACCTTCACCTAATGCTACATTGTAATTTCCCGCATTATTTAAATAAAGTGCTCCATTTCCAATGGCAGTATTTTCATGTCCGGAATAATTTAAATACATAGTATTAAACCCGATTGCTGTATTATTATAACCAGTTGTGTTTTGATATAGTGCGTCTAATCCAAACGCACTATTTTGGTATCCTGTGTTGTTTGAATAAAGAGCATCCAATCCGAATGCTGCATTATAATATCCAATTGTATTTGACAGCAATGCTCCCATCCCGAAACCTGAATTATAGTAACCTGATGAGATTGAATTACCAGCTTGATAACCAAAAAAAGTGTTTGCAAGCCCGTACATATTTTCAATCCTTCCGGCTTTTTGATTATTCATCCTAAAATTTAATGGCGCACTATCCGTAGTTCCGATAAAATCTGCTCCGTCAATAGTTCCTCCATTTCCGGATAACAACCAACCGCTTCCAACAACCGGAGAATTAATGGTAAAATTTGGGTAAGTTCCGGTAACAGAACTTGCACCTGTTCCGGCTAAAGTTATTATTTGGTCAGGTGCAGTGTTTGAAATACTTACACCGGTAATTGAGATACCCGCTCCCGGCATATAAATTTTAGCTGCAGTATTTTGCGCAGTGGCATCCGCGAATTTAATTGTATAAGTATTTACATCTTTCCAACGCAAGGCGGTAGTCCCTAAACTTCTGGAATTAGTAGCTGCCGGCACTAAATTCTGGTTGATAGCTGTTGCTCCTAAATTTGATAAATTTAAATTTGCCCCAACTGGCGCTACGGCTGTCCATGCTGACCCATTGTAATAATAAAATCCAGGTGTCGAATTAGTTTGGTAAATCAATAAACCTGTTGCAGGTGCAACAATTGCATTGCGTTGAGCAATTGTCATTCTCGCAATCAACAATCCCTTACTATTAGAAACCATTTCCAATAAAGCTGAACTGTTAGGAGCAATGGTTCCGATACCTGCACTTCCGGTTGCCGGGAATATATTCGTTTGAGAATATACGGCTGCAAAACCAAAAGCAACAACAAATAATACAATGTGCTTTTTCATAAAAAATATTTAAATGTTAGGTAGAATCAAATGGGTTATTTCGTACTACCGGTGCAAGGAGGTCTCAACGGTCAGCTACAGTTATTCAAAACAGTAAAAACCACTTCCGGGTCAATTTAGGTCAGCGAGAAATAACAATTTTTTCCTAAGGTAAAAAAAGGATTTTGCAAAAGCAAATAATTCAGACTTCCGCATTCTCCAATTCCGCCATCATCTTCATCCGTTTCCTTTTAACAACCTGCTGCAATAAATAATGCTCAACCGTTTTCTCGATCGGCTTCATGAGCAGAACGATCATACCTTCAGATGCGAGCAGAAGAAAATAATTGTTATGCGCATATCGCGAAACAACAAAATGGTGTATAGTGGTGTCAATTACGATTAGTACAAAGGCAATAACTAATGTAATGGCTTTTGCACGGCGGCTCACTTTTGTTATGGTGAGTTCCTCGATGGTGTCTTCCAGTAGTTTATTCTTATGTTCTATCTCCACCTTTTGTGCTTTAATGATCGCATTTTCTTTTTGCGTTTGTTTTGCTTCAAATAATTTCTGTTGATTTTTTACCTTACGCTCACTATCCTCGTGACTCACATCTTCCCTGATCTCATGAAATGCGATATAATGCGCAAGGCTTTCAGATAAATTATTTGTAGCGAGAAAAATATTTGAAAGCAATTGATGGATATGATACATTTTCGATTTCACTTTTATTTCCTCCGAAAGTTTAAGCGCTCTTTTCAGCATATCAATTGCCTCGGTATATTTCCCCTGTCCGTTTAATATATTGCCGAGGTTGATGAGATTGGTAATTGAGCCGTTCAATATATTCATTTCCTGTCGAATGGCCAGCGCTTCTTCGTTGTATTTAATGGCTTGCGAATAGTCCCCTAACTTAAAATAATAATCTCCAAGATCAGTTAAACCCCTTGCTTTAAAAGTCGGCTCCCGCTCATCAGAACTATCAAGTGCTTTTTTATAATTTTCAAGTGCTATTTCATATTTCTTTTCCCTCATGTAAACTCCGGCTATTCCATTTATAAAACGTGCTTTCATCGCAACAAGACCTTCCGGATAATTGACATTTAAACCGCGGTTAAAAAATTGGATCGCCTCATCGTATTGTGCTGTTTCAGCAAAAATGCCACCTACCCAATAATACCCGATTATTAAAAGCATTTTATGTTTTCCGCTTTGTGCAAGGCGTTCAATTCCTTCAAGACCAAATTTGAATGCCAGGTCAATTTCACCCATAGAGCGATAAATAAATCCAATATATATTTCCGCAGCAGCCATTCCATCTTCATCTTTCAAATCGCTAAATAATTTATGCGCCGTTGTGCATTGTTGCATGGCCTCATCAAAATTGTCGGAGTGGTGAGCTATAGTGCCGAGTGCCAACGTGGCAAATGCTAAAAATTCAGGATGCTTTGCTTCGTGTGATTTTGCCCATGCGTAAATTTTATCCAACAGGGAAGCTATACCTGTATGGGCAAGGTTGGTATGATTCAGCCATATTGTGTCAAACAATTCGGTGATGGCTGCATAGTTACCTTTTTTTACAGCTTCAAATTGCTGCTCAATTTGTTCTTTTGGTGACATCTTTTTAATAATTATAGAATAGTAAAGCTAATACAGTTGGAGGTAAACAGTCGCAGTTGGCAGTCTCTGTTGGCAGTCGCAGTGGACAGCAGGCTGTAGGTTCCAGGATCCAGGATCCAGCATCTTGATACTCGATACCTGATGCTTGATACGAATAAGTTAAAATTTATTAAATATTACCCACTACCTTGCAATGCAAAATACTCTACTTATTTTTGGCGCATGAAAAAGCTAATAATGTTATTCGCGGCAGGGTTGTTCTTCAATTTTGTTATTGCTCAAAATTCTGAACCTCAGAAATTAATAGATGAATTCGATGAGATGCTTTCGACCCAATTCAAGAAAGGTGAACCGGGAGCCACAGCATTTGTTGCCAAAAATGGGAAAATCATTTACGAGGGTGCATTCGGTATGGCGAACCTGGAACTGGATGAACCCATGCAAATTGATAATGTTTTCAGAATTGGATCCATTACAAAACAATTTACGGCCGTTGCCATTTTGCAATTAATGGAAAAGGGAAAATTGAAATTAGATGATGAGATCACGAAGTTTATTCCGGATTATCCTATGCAGGGAAAAAAGATCACGATTGAACATTTGCTCACACATACGTCAGGAATTCAGAGTTATACTTCCATGAAAGATTATATGACAAGGATGACACTGGATCTATCTCCGACAGAAATGATCGATCACTTTAAAAATGAACCAATGCAATTTGATCCGGGAACTGCCTGGGAATACAGCAACTCGGGTTATTTTTTATTGGGATATATCATTGAAAAAATTTCAGGTAAAACATATGGCGAATATCTACAAGAAAATTTTTTTGATCCGATCGGGATGACCAATTCTTATTACGGCAGTGAGATCACAATTATTAAAAACAGGGTGGGAGCATATAGCAAAAGTGAATATGGAATTATAAATGCGCCACCACTGAGTATGACTCAGCCATTTGCCGCAGGTTCAATTCAGTCGACAGTGCGTGATCTTTTTAAATGGCACCAGGCGTTGCACTCATATAAAGTCATAAAAAAAGAATCACTCGAAAAAGCATTTACGAATTATTCACTTAACAACGGCACCAAAACGGGTTATGGATATGGATGGTTTTTACAATATATCCAGGAAAGTCCAACCATTGAACATGGTGGTGGAATTAATGGAACGCTTACAATGTCAATTTATTTGCCTGATGAAGATGTGTTTGTTGCTGTATTCTCTAATTGTGATTGTAATGAACCGGAGGATATCGCAGCGAAAATGGCTGCATTTGCAATTGGAAAATCATATACATATAAAAAGCTCGACTTCAATAATGCTCAATTAAAAGAATATACCGGCGTTTTTAAAAATGCAAAAGGAGAATTCAGAGAGATCAGTTTATCTGACAACCAATTATTTTCACAGCGTGGCCGCAACCAAAAATTCAACATCAATGCTTTTGAGAAGGATAAATTTTACTTTGAAGGATCTTTATCCACCCTTGAATATAAAAGAAATGAAAAGGGTGAAATTGACAAATTAATAATGCATAACCGCACTGAAAATGAACCTTGGAGCAAAACCAATGAACCAATGCCGTCGGGTCCCGTCGAGATCATTGTTGATGAAGTGATACTTGACACTTACGTTGGTGAATATGAGATAGAACCCGGTTTTACTTTTGTGATCACCAAAACGGATAGCAAACTTTTTTTACAGGCCACAGACCAGGAGCAGGTGGAAATATTTGCAGAAACAGAAAGTAAATTCTTTCTCAAAGTAAATGATGCGCAACTTGAATTTGTAAAAGATGATTCAGGAATTGTTACGAAATCTATTTTAACCCAGGGTGGTAGAAAAACGGATGCGGTGAAGATCAAATAAATGTTGAATTTATACCAGCATTAGAAAACAATATTAAATTTGGGTTGATGAGAGCAGGCTGACTGAAGTAGGCAGTAGGCAGTAGGCAGTGGGCAGTCTCAGTGGGCAGTCTCAGTTGGGAGTCTCAGTGGGCGCAGAACAAATTAATTGTCATATGCCGAGATTAAATTTTTAGAAATAACATTATATAATTAACTAAAACTATAAATTAAATAAAAATGATACCTGTTATCGACCATATTCAGATCACGGTTAAAGACATGATGATCGCTGAACCTTTTTATGATAAGCTGATGCCGATACTTGGATTTGATATGTTACGAAAATCGAAGGGCAGGGTTGATAAACACGACTTTGATGTTATAGAATATTTTCATCCGCAGTTGATCGTCGGAATTAATTCGCCGCGGGAATCATTCAGAAATGATAATGTGCATAGAAGAAAACCAGGTTCATTGCATCATCTTGCATTTAAAGCAATCTCACATGAAGAAGTGGATGAAGCCTATTCAAAGATAAAAGAGATCGGAGCGAATATTATAGAAACACCAAAATACTTTCCACAACACGGTGAAAGTTATTACGCAATGTTTTTTAAAGATCCGGATGGAATTAAATATGAGGTGGTGTTTGAGGAGAGGAAGTGAGTCAGTTGGCAGTCTCTGTGGACAGTCTCAGTAGGCAGTCTCAGTTGGCAGTGGGTAGTGGGTAGTGGGTAGTAGGCGGTAGGTGGTAGGCGGTAGGTGGTAGGTGGTAGGTGGTAGCAGTGGGCAGTTCAAATCAAAATTATAACTTTAATACATGATATCAATTCCATGAAAAATTTATTACCATTTCAATTATTGATCATCACCTTTGTTTCTTGCAAGTACGATAAGATAGGTCCGCCGGATATAAAATATTCAATTGAAGGAACCTATAAATGTGCGGTTTATCACGACTGGTGGGATTGGACCATTGATTCTTTTAAACATGATTTTGAAGGTTATGATACCGTTTACCTCACAGCACTTGAAGGGGATTCGATGCTTTCTTTCCAGCGGGATTCTGTTATTTATGAGATCGTAGTGGAGGAATTCAATGATGGTGAATTACGTTCAGAATTGATCCCTGGGCACAAGTATATTTATTTTTATCCCCCCGACAGCCTTCATTACATATATTGTTTGGGATTAGGTCCCGATTGTGAGGCACTTTATGGAAACCGAATTCCTGAATAATTAAATTACATGAACCATGATGAAGCAATTACTGCCTACGCTCCGATACCCATGCAGGAACGCATTTGAACTATGCAGTTTATTGGTCGATCGATATTTGCGTTAGTGATTGCAGCGGAAATCCTTTTTTGAGGAACGAAAAAAAGATTGAAGCGGAAAGCACGGCCGGCGCCTCGCCGGAAACGCCCAAAAAAAATCCCCGGCATCAGCCAGGGACTCTATTATTTCATAAACAGGATCTATTTATTCTTTATCGGTTGAATCATTCTTTTCATCTGAAGCTTCATCAGTATTCTCCTTTACATCTTCTTTTTTCTCTTTTGCTACAGATTTCTTTGGTTTCTCTACAGGAGCATCAGTTGTATCCACTATTTCTTCCACTGCATTTTCCGTTTTAGCAGCTTTCACTTTTTCTTCGGTTTTTGTTTTTGCGGTGGTTTTTGTTTTCTCCGTATGTTTTGGTTTTTCAAAATTTTTCACCTGGGCAACAATGGCATCAAAAGCATCAGCATTGTTTGCGGCAAGATCTGCCAAAACTTTGCGGTTGATATTGATTCCGGCGCCTTTTAATTTATTCATGAAAACACTGTAGGTCATTCCATGCGGGCGTACAGCAGCGTTGATGCGCACGATCCATATCTGGCGATACATGGATTTCTTGTCCTTTCTTCCAACATATGCATAAACTAATGCTTTGTCGACGGCATTCTTTGCAACCGTTAATACATTCTTGCGACGGCCCCAATAGCCTTTCGCCATTTTTAATACTTTCTTCCTGCGTGCCCTGGAGGCAACTTTAGGTACTGACCTTGGCATAATTCAAATTTTATCCGATTGACAATAATCTTTTCATGTTCTTAGAATCAGCATCGCTCACAATACCAGAATGCCCTAAACGGTTTTTACGTGTTTTGGATTTCTTGGTGAGGATATGACGCTTGTATGCTTTGTTGCGTTTAACCTTTCCGCTACCGGTTACCTTGAAGCGTTTTTTTGCGCTGCTGTTGGTTTTCATCTTCGGCATAACTGATCCTTTTTAAATTTTCTTTCCCCGAAACTTCGGGAGCGCAAAGATAGGTTGCAGAGTTTAAAGTTCAAAGCATTGGAGAAAGTTCGGGATTAATGTTGTTCTGAGTTTTACGTTCTGGGTTCTGAGTTGATCGGCCGTTCGCCATAGTTACTGGTTCATAGCTTGAATTTTAGACCGATTCGATATACTTGATACTTGATACTGGATACTGAGACTGATAACTGCGACTGGCTGCTCACCACTCACCTCTCTACACTTTCTTAACCTGGCTGGTCTTTGGCATCAGGGTGATGAACATCCTTTTTCCCTCCATTTTCGGGAGCTGATCTGGAACGCCTACATCCTCAAGGCGCTGGGCAAATTTCAGCAACAACACTTCTCCCTGCCCCTTAAAAGCGATTGCCCGCCCTTTGAACATAACATAAGCACGTACCTTATTTCCTTCTTTCAGAAAATTTTCGGCATGCTTGGATTTGAATTCAAAATCATGATCATCGGTATGTGGTGTGAAGCGGATCTCTTTCATCTCCTGCTTCTTGGTTTTAGCCTTGAGTTCTTTTTCTTTCTTTTTCTTTTCGTAAATAAATTTCTGGAAATCTACAATTCTGCATACCGGCGGATCAGCGTTTGGTGAGATCTCCACCAGTTCCATCTGGAGGTCTTCCGCCATCTTGATGGCTTCCTGGATGGAAAATATGCCTGATTCTATGTTCTCGCCTACTACCCGAACCCGTGGGTGGCGAATATCTCTTCCTATTTTGTATTGACTTCTTTCGTCGTTTCTCCTGAAATAAGGATTGTAAGGTCTTCTTTGATTTTGCAAATGGTTATTTTTTTATGAAAAAATTGTTTTTACTTCATTAGTTATCATTGCAGCAAATTCTTCAATATTCATGCTGCCTTTATCACCTTCGCCGTGTTTGCGCAATGATACCATTTTTGAATTCATTTCGTTTTCGCCAATGATAAGCATGAGGGGGATCTTTTTCATTTCTGCGTCCCTGATCTTCCTTCCTATCTTTTCGCTCCTGGTATCAAAGGTGGTGCGAATTTCGTGATTTTTTAAAACATTTATGATCTCGCTGCAATATTCATTGTATTTATCGCTGATAGGTAAAACGGCAACCTGCACCGGTGCCAGCCAAACAGGGAAATTACCGGCATAGTGTTCAAGTAAAAAGCCAATAAATCGCTCATGCGTACTTAATGGTGCACGGTGAATTACCAGTGGCATTTTAGGTTGATTGTCCTTGTCGGTATAACTCAAATTAAACCTCAACGGTTGACCGAAATCTACCTGGTTGGTGGCCAAAGTAAATTCGCGGCCTATTGCAGAAAAAATCTGAATATCTATTTTCGGTCCGTAAAAGGCAGCTTCATCGGCAACTTCAACAAAAGGTATTTCTGCAGCGGTCATTACCCGTCGCACCATATCTTCGGTTTTTTTCCACAATATCGGATTATCCAGGTATTTCTGTCCCAGCTTCGAAGGCTCATGCGTTGAGAACCGCATGATATATTTATCAATCCCAAAAATTTTGAAATAATTCAGATACATATCAGTTACCGCCCTGAACTCCGTTTCAAATTGTTCTTCGGTGCAATAAATATGAGCATCGTTCATGTTTAATCCCCGAACCCGCATCAAGCCGAACAGTGCTCCGCTTTCTTCATAGCGATAACACATGCCGTATTCAGCAAAACGCAATGGAAGATCGCGGTAACTCCTGGGCAAGGCATCAAATATTTTATGGTGATGCGGACAATTCATCGCTTTTAAATAATATTTTACTCCCTCCAATTCCATAGGCGGATACATGCTCTCTGCATAATAAGGAAGATGTCCGCTGGTGAGATATAAATTTTCTTTTGCAATATGCGGCGTTTTCACCCTTAAATATCCTGCCTGGTCTTCTTTTTTCTTTGCTAATTTTTCCAGCTGCTCGATAATTGCTGCGCCATTCGGCATCCACAATATCAATCCTTGTCCAACTTCATCATCAGTGGTATATATTTCCAGATCTTTTCCGAGCTTGCGGTGATCGCGTTTTTTTGCCTCCTCCAGCATTAATAAATATGCATCCAGCTCGCTTTGTTTTGGAAAGGTGATTCCATAGATGCGTGTAAGCATTTTATTTTTTTCACTTCCCCGCCAATAGGCGCCGGCGATATTTAATAATTTGATCGCTTTAATAATTCCTGTTTCCGGAATGTGCGGACCGCGGCATAGGTCAACAAAATTCCCCTGCGAATAAAAAGTAATTGTGCCGTCGGTGAGATCATTGATCAATTCCAATTTATATTGATCCCCTTTTTCTGTAAAATATTTAAAGGCTTCCTCTTTTGAAACATCTTTCCTGCTGAACAGGGAATTCTTTTTAGCCAGCTCCTTCATTTTGTTTTCGATCTTCGGAAGGTCTTCTGCTGTGAGCACCCTGCCACCAAGATCGATGTCATAATAAAATCCATTGTCGATCGGTGGGCCAATGCCGAATTTCACTCCGGGAAATAATTCTTCTAGCGCTTCAGCCATAAGATGCGCACTTGAATGCCAGAATGTAGATTTTCCTTTTTCATCATCCCATGTCAATAATTTTATTGAAGCATCAGCATGTATTGGCCGGCTCAAATCCCATACTTCGCCATTTACTTCGGCACTAAGAATTTTTCTCGCCAATCCTTCGCTTATCGACCGGGCAATTTCAATTGAAGTTACTCCTTCGTTGAACTCTCTGCTATTTCCATCCGGAAAGGTGATCTTTATCATTTCTTATTGGTCTTTAATTTTAATAACTGTTCCTCTGCAATTTTTAAATCCGGGTCTAAATTTAATGCCTGATTGTATAATGATATAGCTTCATCCACCCTTTTTAATTCCTCTGCGCATAATCCCTTTCCATAATAACTCATTGCCCGGGCTGGTGCCTGTTTTATTGCGAGGTCGTAATATTTATACGCAGCTCCAATTGAATCGATGCCGAAATAAATGGTGGCGAGATTATAAATTGCATCATCATCCTGCGGATTTTTAGTGATCATGCCGCGGTAATATTTAATTGCTTCGGCAATTTTACCATTGTCCTGATAATATTTTGCTTTTGCATATTGTGCTTCATTGCTAGTGTCGTTCAACGAAATTGCAATATCAAAATATTTAAGTGCGATAGGATCTTTGCTTTCGGCATATGCTGTTCCCAATTGCATATATGCACTGTAATAATCAGGATCAACTTCAATGGTTGTTTGAAAACTGGATAATGCCCGCACGGTATCGCCGGTTTCTTTAAAAATTATCCCTTTATAAAAATATGCATCAGCATTCTGCACATTAATTTTAATCACCTTGTCAAATGCTTCGAGTGATTTTTTATATTCAGGTTCGGGGAGATAGAGATAATCGAGACCGAGTTCAACCAGTACATCCTCATTATCGGGATCGGTTTTGAGAAAATCGAGTAAAACACCAATTGCTCCATCAGCATTATTTACCTGGAATAAACCATCGCTTAATCCGAGCGCATATGTTGCATTTGTTGAATCCAGCTGATAGGCTTTTTTATAATCTTCTAGTGCAAACTTTAAATTTCCGTACTCGAGATATTCATTTGCCCTGGTATAGAAAAGGCCTGCATCGGTTGGTGATTTTTTAATTCTTTCGGAAAGATCAGCAATTTGAGGAGTGAGCTGCTCAATCATTTGAAGTGAATCGTTGATGGTTTCAGATCCGGTATGTGAATTAAAAATCCGGTCGCCGGAAAAATAAATAACCGCGGCAACAAGCAATAACCCTGCACTTCCGGCAATTATCCATTTTTTTGAAACCATTGAGCAAAATTACATTTTTATACCTATTTAACGGTTTTGGCTCCTATAAAATGGTGCGCTGTGATTAATTTTGCCGCCGAAATGAAAATTATGGATCATAGATTTTTGATAGCGGTATTGGCATTGACAGGGGTATTAAATTCAGGATGCGGTGAAAAGCAGAATACCAATGAAACAGTGAATACAGATGAAGCAAAATCGGTGGAAGACACATTATTATATCCACAGGAGAAGCATTTAAATAATGTAAGGCAGCTCACTTTTGGCGGCGATAATGCTGAAGGATATTTCAGCTTCAATAATGAAATGATCGTTTTTCAGCGAAGAAACAAAGATGAAAATGTTCCCTGCGACCAGATATATACCGGAAAATTGCCGAAGGATAATTCCCGTTTCGAATATACAATGATCAGTACGGGAAAAGGCAGAACTACCTGCAGTTATTTTTTGCCTGGGAATGACAAAGTAATATTTGCCTCCACACATGCAAAGGTGGATAGCTGTATTCCGGACCCCGACAGGAGCAAAGGATATTTATGGGGCGTGCACAACAGCTATGAAATTTATGTTGCCGATCTGAAAGGAAATATTGTTTCGCAGCTCACCAATAATAATTTCTATGATGCTGAAGGTGTGGTGTCGCCTAAGGGAGATAAAATTTTATTTACCAGCAGCAGGAGCGGCGACCTCGAATTATGGACCATGGACCTCGATGGCCAAAATCCTAAGCAGATCACAAATGCATTAGGTTATGATGGCGGCGCATTTTATTCGCCAGATGGAAGTAAAATTGTTTTCCGGGCCAGCAGACCAAAGACAGAAGAGGAAATAAAAATATACAAGGACCTGTTGAAACAGGAATATGTAAAGCCAACTTCAATGGAATTATTTATTTGCAATGCTGATGGTACTGATCTGAAACAAATAACTCAACTCGGTGGAGCTAACTGGGCGCCATTTTTTCATCCTTCCGGCAACAAAATTATTTTTTCCAGCAATCACGTTACTAAAAGAATTCCTTTTAATTTATTTATGATCAATTTAGATGGAACTGGCCTGGAGCAAATCACCTACGACGGAGTTTTCGATGCATTTCCTATGTTTAGCAATGACGGAAAGAAATTAATTTTTGCCAGCAACCGAAATGCAAATGGAACGAGGGATACGAATTTGTTTTTGGCGGATTGGGTGGATTAGTATCAAGTATCAGGTATCAGGTATTAAGCTATAGGTGATGATAATTCTGTTGGTTCTGCAATTTTGCATTATCATTCAAAAAGAATACTCAAACCCAACTTGGAATTCTGCAAGGAAAAGTACGTCATGGTAATAATCATATTCGGTATCAAAATATTCATGTAAAAAAGCGCCGAACCTCCAATCCATATTTTCAGTTTGATGTAAACAAATATTCCACCCGGTACTGGTTGCTATAAATGGATGAAAATTCCCGCCAACTGTAAATTGAATACCCCCTTCCGGACCGGTTGAAAATTTTACATTATTATTAAGCTTAAAGTAAACCGACAGAGGAATTCCCATTCCCCGACCTTTTCCATAAGAATATCCCGGCTGTTCATAGGGTGCGCCCAATGGACCATTAGTACTGAAAATCTCATTATAATAATGATAATCCAGCCCCGTTTTTAAATCAATTTTTTGATAATGCCTCACCAGGCCCAAATGAAAGTCGCTGCCGAAAGCCATTCCGTCAACCTGATTGAAAACGTTGGTGTTTAATCCCAGTCCCAGACTTATTCCGTGGTTTTGACCAGGACAGAAAATCGGTTGAAAAA
>JBIOHA010000007.1:0-23700 GCA_044448625.1 Chitinophagales bacterium
GATACCTGATACCTGATACCAATATTAATAATATCTCAACCTTATCACCCCGCTAATAAATTTCGCCAGGCGTACCACCTGTTTTGTATATCCAAATTCATTATCATACCAACAATATAAAACAATACTGCTTCCATCTTTCGAAACAATGGTTGCGGGTGCATCAACAATTACAGCGTGACTATTACCAATACAATCGCTGCTAACTATTTCGAGGCTCATGCTATAATCGATCTGCTCAACCAACTGTCCAAATGATGATGCCTCTTTTAAAACATTATTCACTTCTTCAATGGTTACATTTTTATTCAATGTAAGATTCATTATTGCAAGCGAAACATCAGGTGTTGGAACACGAATGGCATTGCCTGTAAATTTTCCTGCAAGCTCAGGCAACACTTTTGCCGCCGCACTCGCTGCACCTGTTTCGGTAATTACCATATTAATAGGTGCCGATCTTCCCCGCCTTGATTTTTTATGATAATTATCCAACAAATTCTGATCATTTGTATAGGAATGTACAGTTTCGAGATGTCCATGCACAATACCGAAAGTTTGATCCATCACATATAATATCGGAACAACAGCATTGGTTGTACAACTGGCGGCTGAAAATATCTTTTCTGAATTCAGATCAAATTTTTCGTGATTGATGCCATGTACGATATTTGGAATATCGCCTTTACCTGGTGCTGTTAACAATACCTGGCTCACACCTTTTGCAAGCAAATGCTTCGATAGTTTTTCCCTGTCGCGTGCGATACCGGTATTATCAATAACCAGCGCTTCATTAATACCGAACTGCGTATAATCAATTGTTTCAGGAACATCTGCGGCGATCATATACACAGTATGCCCGTTTATGATCAGCGCTTTATTTTCCAGGTCTTCCACAACAGTGCCGTGAAATTTACCATGCACCGAATCCCGCCTGAGCAAACTCGCCCTTTTGATAATATCCTCGTCAGAATTTGAACGGGTAACGATCGCTTTCAATCGTAACTGCTCGCCTTTGCCTGCTTCATTTATGATAATTCTTGCAGCAATCCTCCCGATCCGGCCAAAACCATATAGCACAACATCTTTTGGTTTTAACACCAACTTATCTTTTCCGATAAAGTCTTTGAGCTTTTCAGCAACAAAAGCATTTTCATCTGCAAACGCATTCCCATGGTCCAGCCATTCGCTGCCAAGCCTGCCCATATCTATCCGTGATGGTGCAAGATCCAGCTGATTCAACGCTTTTGATAATGCAAGTGTGATCTCAATTGTTAGCGGTCGGTTTAAAAACCGCTGGGCATATAAATGGTGATTGAGAATTTCACTGGCACGGGCATCAACCAGTTGTCTCCTGAAAATGATAAGCTCCACCGATTTATCGTACCATAAATTAGTAGCAAGGCTGCTGAGCTCTACGGCTGCCTTCTCTTTCATATTCCATTCTTTGAGTTTTACTTCATAACCATTGTTCATATCAAATGCGAAATTTTAGAGTTTAAAATTGAGAGGGCAAAGGTAAGCAATCAGGGTGTTAGGTGAGAAAAATAAGAAAGATTTGAACCTGCCTACCGGCAGGCAGGGAATTGAAGGGAGAAGATTCGAAGGTTAAGGAGAGAAGGAAGGAAGGTGAGGATCGATCCATTATCCTTCAATTCTTCGAATCTTCTCCCTTCGAATCTTTTAATTCCCTCACCTTCAAATACCCATAACTTGCTACGCCCCATTTCATCAACCTATATTGAATTGAAGTTCTTAAAACTCCCAATCCATAAATTACCGATCGTTTAAAATTAATTGACGAAGCTTCGTCGAAATATTTGGTGGGGCAGGTAACTTCAGCGATCTGATATCCGGCGAAAAATATTTGGGCAAGCATCTGGTTGTCAAAAACAAAATCATCAGAATTGGCTTCGTAATTTATATTTCTCAAAACTTCAGCAGAAAATGCACGGTAACCAGTATGGTATTCTGATAATTTTTGGCGGAGTAATAAATTTTGCGACAGAGTAAGGAAACGGTTGAAAACATATTTATAAAAAGGCATGCCTCCTTTCAATGCACCTCTTCCTAAAATGCGGCTCGCCAACACCACCGGGTAAAGATCATGTGCAATAATATTTGCCATACTGGTGATCAGCTTGGGTGTATATTGATAATCTGGATGCAGCATAATTACAATATCGGCACCCAGCGATAACGCTTTATTATAACATGATTTCTGGTTGCCGCCATATCCTTTATTGTTTTCGTGTGCAATGACATGTTTTATCCCGACTGTAGCTGCAACTTCAATTGTATTGTCGGTACTGGCATCATCAACCAGCACGACATCGTCGACAATATCCAACGGAATTTCTGCATAGGTTTGCGGTAATGTTTTGGCTGCATTGTATGCGGGTAAAACAACAACTAATTTTTTATTCAGGATCATACTATTTTTTTTGGGGTATCATTTCTCAGTCGTATGGCCGTGGGCGCAAAGTTCATGTAAAGATTTTAATTCATTTCGGATTTATGGAAATTCAATAAGCATATCTGCCGGCACTCACCTCTCCTCATACACTTTTGCTTAATGAGAAAGTAAATGTACTCCCCTTTCCTGGTCTGGATTCAACAAAAATATTTCCGTGGTGACGTTCAACAATTTTTTTGCAGATGGATAATCCCAATCCTGAACCTTTAATTTCATCGCGTGCATGCAGCCTGTTGAAGAAACCAAAAATTTTATTTTGAAACTGTTGTGGAATACCAATGCCATTGTCTTTGATCTTAAATTCCCAGAGATCATTTTTATCTTCCACATCAATAAATACCAGCGGCTCGCTTTTGCTACGGAATTTAATTGCATTGTCGATAAGGTTTTGAAATAACAATATCACCTGCGAATGGTTGCCATACAAAACGGGAAGATCGGTATAAAGAATAAGCGCATTGCTTTCTTCTACCGCAAGCTGCAAATTATTTAGCGCTTCACGTAGCATGATGCTTCCTTCAAATTCAGTCATTGGCTCTTCCTTATAATCCAACTTGCTATAAACAAGCAGATCTTTTATCAGTTGGTGCATGCGCTGCGCTCCATCGGAAGCATATTGTAAATATTCGCGGCCATCATCGGTGAGGGTCTCATTGTAATTCCTTAAAAATAAATTGATATATGATGAAATGGTGCGCAAAGGCTCCTGCAGATCATGCGACGCTGAGTAAGCAAATTGCTGTAATTCCTGGTTGTATCTCACCAGCCTTTCATTCATTTGAAAAAGCGTATCGTTATTTTCAGAGATCTTTCCGGATAATTCCTGCTGCTTATCAGAGATCTTATTCCTTATCTTCAGCGAGTCCTCTACCTGCAAATAAAAATTTGAGAATATTCTGCAAACATCATTTTGAATTTCATCAACGAGTATCTCATTATCTATAATTGCATAAAAAATCAGTTCTGCTTTTGCAGATCGTCTCACCGTAAGTGTCAATTCATTTAAGACGCGAAAGTTTACTTCATCCTTAATTAAATCACTTTTTTTACTGCAAAAAATATATTCCTCTTTGCCCGATAAAATTCCCTGAGCAGGACGTAATTTTTGCTCATATTTAACCGCCAGGGGACTTCTTTTTTTATGCTTAACCTCGAATGACCTGATAAACAATTCTTCATTTTCGCTAACCCTGTAAATTGCACAATGATTTAAATTAAACAACGACCGAAACTGATCGGCAAAATATTGCTGTGCTGCAGATGTTGAATGGAGAGCAGATATTTTCTCCGACATTTCTGCGATCAATCTCATTTGTGCATTTCCTTTCAACCCCTGATTTTATTTTTCGGAAAGATAGTGATGATCCTCAAATCACGCCAACTTTTAACCGCTTTAAATTGGAAGCTCATTTTCTTTTTCCCCGATCTTATCCCATCTTCGCCTGCACTGTTGCCCGTCAATTCATATAAAACCATTCAATCGGCCTGTGAAGGAATCTATACCGACTCGGGAAGTAAATTTATTGCTTATGGCCATCCCATAAGCACCGATGCCGACCTTAAAACGCAGAAGGAATTATTAAAAAAGATGCATCCAAAGGCCGTGCATATTGTATCAGCTTCGCGACAGGGTTTTGCTGGTGAAATTGAAAAATCATCCGACGACGGAGAACCTTCGGGTTCGGCAGGGAAACCGGTATTGAACGAAATGAAAAGATGGAACATCACCAACGCAGGATTATTTGTTGTAAGATATTTTGGTGGGAAAAAACTTGGCATCCCTGGGTTGATAAATGCATACGGCACCGCTGCGTCAAATTGCCTCGACAGCGCTAAAATTGAGGTGGTTTCTGTGAAGGAAGGGTACAGGATCATTTGCAATGAAAAGGACAGCAGCCTCGTTATTCATGAATTGCATAAAGCAGGTGTTAAGATCCTGGATATGGAATTTGGAGAAACCTGTAACTTTAAGATCGAATGTGAAAGGGCGCAGAATGAAAAAATTATCAAACGGCTTACCGCTTTGTGGCAAATTAAATTTGAGCATTTATATTCGGCTTAGTACGATAGCCGCGATGATAACTTTTTTCTCATCCATAGAAAAAATTCAGGCACAAAATATTGTCGTAAAAGATTTTAAACCGGCACCAACTTCAAATTTATCTGACCCGGATGCTGTTTTGAAATTTTTGGTTGCTGAATTTCCCATTATTATTTCCGAGGAATCAAAATTGATCTTGCAAAATTTTCAACGATCACCGTTGGCAACTTATTATAATTTCAAGCAAACATATAAGGACATTGAAATAATTAATTCAGCGATTAAAGTTTGTGTAAAGAACGATGGTCAAATAGAATTTGTGGCAGGAAATTATTTCAACACAGGAAAATGGGATGTCGCAATTGGTATTGAGATAATGCAGCTTACACCCACGGTAGCTCAATATTTCAAGCATGGTGAAGAAATAAGATCCCGTATGATAATTTTAGCAGATGAACTGGGCTCTCCGGTAAAATATATAGAATTCGATCAGCAGTCGAATTATGATCGCAGCCATTTTACGATCATCACTGATGCAGATGGCAACATTCATTCTTTCGATGAACATAAATACTTTTTCTCTCCGGTTGATTCGGTGGTAACCGGAAATGTATTCCTGCCAGATCCACTCACATCGCATGGCACTGTTTACGGCGGGGATTATTCCGATAATTTCGATGAGGATAATGCTGCATTGCTCGCTGAACAATTTATAGTAGATTTTAAAGCTCAATTTGAGAACGATACTTTTTATCTGAGAAATGACAATGTCATCATTAAAGATCTTGGGATGCCGTTTAATGCAGCGGTCACTTCCATGGTTCCAGAATTTATTTATTCAAGGAGTGATAATGGGTTTGAAGACGTGAATACATTTTATCATATTACCAATTTCAATAATTATATAACGGAGATCGGTTATCCTGAATTACAGAACTTTTATATTGAGATCGATCCTCATGGTGCTGGTGGTGCCGATCAGTCGTTTTATATAAGTGCAACAATTCCATCTATTCAATATGGAGAAGGTGGTGTTGATGATGCTGAGGATGCTGATGTGATATTGCATGAATATGGCCATGCATTAAGCGATCATGCTGCACCAGGTTCTAATGTGGGCTTAGAACGGCATACAATTGACGAAGGTTATGGAGATTATTTTGCAGTGAGCTATTCGCGGATGTTTAGTGACTTTAACTGGCCGCTGGTATTTAGCTGGGATGGTCATAATGAATTTTGGAACGGCAGGAATGCCAATACCAGCAAACATTATCCTGAAGATAATAGCGATGATGTTTATTCATCAAGTGAAATTTGGAGCGGTGTGCTCATGGATATTTTTGATGCAATTGGAAAAGAAAACACAGATAAAATTGTTTGTGAATCGCTATACGGAAGTTTTCCGAATATGACCATGCCCGATGCCGCAGAAATTGTATTAAGCGCAGAAGAAAATTTATTCGCAGGAACCTATTACGACATTGTTTACGATCTGCTCGATGCACGTGGGTTGATAAATCCGATCTCTATCGCTCCGTTACCAACCAGTGATGAGATCAGAATAAATAATACGGCAGCTTTTGCATTCGATAACCAACCCCTCATCATCGAATTACCTATGCCCGATAATTTCGAACTGACGGTTTATTCTACTGATGGAAAAATTGTTTATTCCGAATCGGGATACGCTCAAAAAATTAATTTATCTCCCGTTAATTTTATTTCAGGATGTTATATCCTTTCAGTTAAATCCACCACGAATTTAATTTCGGAAATGATCGTGAAGTTTTAATGAAATGCGGAATGCGAAATGACCAAAAATGCAAATTTAAGTCCCAGTATCCAGCATCGAGTATCACGTATCCGGCATCGGCTGTTTTCCTGGCTCTTGGCTCCTGGTTCCTGGTTCAAACACCGGTTGCTCACTCACGCTTAAAAATCAGCACCGGTATCTCCGAATACGATATCACTTTATTTATCCTGGACCCAAAAAACAAATGGTTGAAAAAATTTTCTTCCTTGCTCATGATAACGAGCATATCTGCATCGATCTCTTTTGCATAGATCAAAATGGAATTGCTTACGAGGTCGTGCCGGATGGTTTCAGTTGTGCATTTCAATCCATTTTTTCTAATGATCTCTGCAGCCTCTTCCAGCTTATGTTCGAGTTCCGATCGTTTTGTAATAAATTCTTCGAGAAATTCAGAAACCGCAACGAGATGAATGGTGGAATCAAAATTTGTTGCGAAGTGAATTATTCTTTCCACTTTCTCAATAGTATATTTTGTAAAATCAATCGGCAATAATAAATTTTTAAATTTAATTGGCGATTTCACTTTTCTGCACGAGAGTACGGGAAAATCAACAGTATGTACCAGTTTTTCGGCATTGTTTCCAAAATTGTATTTTGAAGGTTTTGAATCAGAACCATAAGTGCCGATACATGCGAGCTCGGCATTTATTTTTGCTCCGTATTCCTGTATCTGTGATGAAACCGATTCTGTAGTTGTGATGAGGTCGGTATAAATTCTAAATGCTGCGCCGCTTTTATTTTTACAATCCTCCAGTTTTTTTTCGAGCAGGCGCAATTTTGATTTATATGCCGATGGTGTTTTTGTTTTTTGGATCAGTTCTTCCCGCTCGGCAAAATGTGTAAGATGAATGGTTGAATTTGTTCTATTCGCGATATATATTGCATATTGTAACGCCGCTGCCGCCGGCTTCGAAAAATCGGTTGGGACAAATATCCTTTTCTCTGATGAACGCATAAAGTGGCGCAAAACTAATCAGAATAGATTTAACTTTGGCGGCTATGCACCGGCATTTTGAACCATCAGAACTGATCTTAAATAAAGATGGCACTGTTTACCATTTGCATTTGCATCCCGAACAAATTGCAGATACCATTATCACTGTTGGCGACCCCGACAGGGTGAAAATGGTGAGCAAATATTTCGACTCCATCGAATTTATTAATCAAAGCCGTGAATTTATTACGCATACGGGAAACATTGGCAATAAAAGGTTAACGGTAATTTCTACCGGTATCGGCACAGATAATATTGATATTGTACTAAACGAACTCCACCTGCTGAAGAACTTTGATCTTAAACAGAAAACAGCAAAACCACAACTTACAAAGCTTGAAATTATTCGCATCGGCACATCAGGTTGTATTCAGAAAGATATTCCTGTTGACTCATTGCTTGTTTCCGAATTTGCTATCGGCATTGACAATGTAATGCAGTTTTATAAATTTGAAAATACAACTGAGGAGGAGCAACTGCTCGAACAATTTAAATCGAATTGTTATTTTTTCCATACCATCCATCCTTATATATTTAAAGCAGCCGAATCACTTTACACTATTTTCTCAAAAGAGTTCATCAGCGGAATAACTTTAACGGCTCCTGGTTTTTATGCCCCCCAGGGTAGAAAAATAAACCTGCCGGTTACACAGGAAAAATTTTACGATGATATTGTAAATTTTAAATATCAGCATTACCGTGTCACCAATTTTGAAATGGAAACTTCTGCTTTATATGGCCTGTCGAAATTGCTCGGGCATGGATGTATTTCATTAAATGCATTGCTGGCTAACAGGGCTACAGGGGAATTCAGTAAAGATTCTGAAAAAACAGTGGATAAATTAATTGCGAAAACCTTAGAATTAATTTGCTGAGATAAATGGACATTCCAGGTTCCTGAACTTGTAATGTCCATTTAATATTATTTCCTTATCATGCTTAAAAACAGATCCAGTGCCCGGCGCTTTGTTGCATCAAGGTGGAAGTCAATATTATTTTTTAGGTAATCCTCCAGTTCGGATTTTGTTAATAGATCGCTTTGATATGCCTCTGCAACACGATCAATATTATGCACTCCATATTTAAGCGCTTCATTTATTTCAAAAATATTATCTGCAAATTGTTTTTTACGGGTAACCCAGGCGGCAAAAACAAATGGGAGTCCAGTTAAATTTTTCCAGGCTTCGCTGAGATCGTACACATATTCCATTTTTTTATTGAGCATCAATGCTCTGTCGCCAATAACCAAACCAGCGGTGGTTCCTTTAATGCGGTCGATATAATCTTCAGGTGCATCTAATTGCATTGGTGTAATTTTCCAATATTCCCTGAGCAATAATTTAACCAGTTGCACTGAAGTAAGTGAATGATAGTCGAGATATATATTTTCAATTTCATCGATCGGCACTTCAGAATATATACTTACACTTTTTACGGGTCCGTTTGCGCCAATACAATAATCGGTAATGATCTGTGCGTCGTTGAGTTGAGCAAGTACTGCAACCGGCACTAATCCGATATCCACTTCATTATTCAGGATCTTTTTTCCACCAACTGAAGGGATATCCAACTGCAGATCGAGGCGGGGTAAAATTGAAGCATGCTCCAACCCATATAAAAATGGTTTTGTATTGAGATAGCTTACTAAAGAAATAGATATCTTGTCAGTCATTCAGGTGGGTAATATCATTAAAAATATCGAGCGTAAAGTTGTTGCCCGAAAATATCAGCTTGTATAAACTAACATTATGATGCGGATAGGTATCCATTTCTTTTAATGGTTTATTCAGCATCGTGCACAACAATATTCTAATTGCCCTGCCATGCGAACAGATCAATATCTTTTTTTCTTCTTTCGATGCAATATGTTTTAAAAAATTTAATTGACGTTTTTGAACATCTATCGGGCATTCGCCACCTTCTATTCGCACGTGCACCTCGCCCTGTTGCCATAAATGCATAATGCGATAGAATTCCTTAAATGTTTCGCCGTTGCTTTTTCCTTCGTGAATGCCCCAGCTTATTTCATCCAGCCCTTCATGTTTCTCGAGCGGTATGTTCAATTGCCTGAACGGTTCAATTGTTTCTTCAGTGCGTTTTAATAGTGAAACATATATTTTTTCGAACCCGATATTTTTATATTGCTCAAAAAACCGCTGTGCCTGCTGCCTTCCTTTTTCATTTATCGAACTGTCGATACCCCTCCCCTGCACAATTCCCCTGCTGTTGAAATCGGTCTCTCCGTGACGGATGATATAAAGCTCTTTATGCAAAATCTTTCAATTACGTTAAATAAAAAAATAAAACTCCAATGTGTGGGTCGGGGTTAATTTTCTTCCTTAATTATTTAAAACGGGAAGCATGATATGATGATCAATTCCAAATTCTTTGTCGTAATCAATATTGTCATAATTTTTTATCGTGTTATATAATGTGTCACGCTCAACAGGGATCTTGCCGACGGCGGAGATCAGCTCGCATATTTCACGAGTGCTTAAGGTTGGTGTTTGTTCCTCTGCTCCCGCCATTGAATATATTTTTGTCGAGTCATCAATAGTACCATCAATATCATTCACACCAAAATTTAAACTGAGCTGCGCATTTTGTCGCCCCAACATCGGCCAGTATGATTTTAAATGTGGGAAGTTATCGAGATAGATCCTGGCTACCGCATAATTTTTCATATCCTCAACAACACTCGTTTCGGCAACATTGCTCATCTGGTTGTTTTGATTACGGAATTTTAAAGGGATGAAACAATTAAATCCATTTGTTTCATCCTGCAGTTGCCTGAGCCGCTCCATATGGTCAACCCGGTGTTCGTATTTTTCAATATGTCCGTATAAAATTGTCGCATTGCTATGCATGCCTAATTCATGTGCAGTTCTATGAATTTCGAGCCATGTTTTCGTATCGCACTTATCGGCACAAATAATATTTCTTATTTCTTCATCAAATATTTCAGCGCCACCACCGGGCAAAGAACCTAAACCGGCATCCATTAAAAGATGCAAGCCATCGCGAATACTCATTTTTGCTTTGCGTATCATATATTCCAGCTCTACGGCAGTAAATCCTTTAATATGCAAAGCGGGATTTAATTTTTTTATTTCACGTAAGATATCTGCAAACCATTCGAGGTTTAATTCCGGCAAAACTCCGCCTACAATATGTACTTCGGTAACCGGCTTATTTAAATATGATCTAACAATTCCCAGAATTTCTTCCCTGCTCATCACCCAGCCATCGCTGCGTTGTTTCAACAGGCGGGAATAGGAACAGAACTTACAATCAAATACACAGAGGTTGGTGGGTTCAATATGAAAATTCCTGTTGAAATAAACAATTTCGCCGTGCAATTTTTTTCTGATATGATCGGCGAGTGTTCCGGCAAATGCAAGTGAAGCTTTTTCGTATAGTGCAACACCCTCATCAAAATTAATTCTCTTCCCTTCCAAAACCTTTTCAGCTATTTGCAATAACTGAGCGTCGGCTGTTGTAGAAGAAAGTAATTTTATGATCTCGTCCTCACGTTGCATAATCATTTACATAAAAAAAGTGGCTGGTGATACAACCAACCACTTTTCGTTCAGTTATTTTTTATGAGCGGTCATTTATCTGATCACCGTTATTTTCTGTGTTAATATAAATTCGCCGTCTGATGCTTTAACCAAATAGTCACCGGCACTCAAAGCACTTGCATCAAAAACAACATTTTCATCTCCCGAATTAATGAGTGAAATTCTGTCGATCATCTCACCTGTTAAATTATACACTTCAACAGTTAGCTCGTTATTTTCAAAATTCTTCATCTCGAAAACAAATTCATCAGAGGAAGGATTTGGATAAACACTTAATTGAATAAGTTTATTTTTTAAAACTTCATTCACTGCAACTACACCCTGTTCGCAACCAATAGATTCAGGAATTGTTGAGCGGTTTGATTCGAGCACATCGTGCATTACCTCCGCCTGGTCGTCGGTAAACATATTCATAGAACCGTCATCAGTATAATCCATATAATTCATGAACATGATTCCGGGACTTGATGGAGAGCAGTCATCCAGTTTTGGAAATGCCGGACTACCGAAGGTTGCATCTTCCTGGTTTGGTGTATCTGCAATTTCATCGGTTCCACCGCATTGTGGATCCGGGCTAAAATCATCGTCACCCCAAATATGAAATAATCCCAACCAGTGTCCCACTTCATGTGTGGCGGTTCTCCCTTTATCATAAACTCCACCCGGACTATCTTCGCCAAAGTATTTATATGCGATCACAACGCCGTCTTTACTTGCAGCGCCACCCGGAAATGTAGCATAACCCAGCAAACCGCCAACGAGATTACATACCCAGATATTTAGGTAATCACTCCTGTTCCATCCATCTTCGCCACCTTCATCCGAGAATTTCACGTTGTCGGAAAAATCTTCGTCTCCAACATCAGCAAACAGATTCCAGCTGCTGATATCTGTTTCTGTACGGGTAATGCCCGTGGTAATTATACCGTCTTCATCCTGCTGGGCCAGGCAAAATTCAATTTCTGCATCGGCTGCAACACCTTCAAAAGCTGTAGGTGTTTCATCTGCATCGTCGTTCGTGCGCCTGTAATCTGCGTTCAATACATCTATCTGAGAAAAAATAAATTCATCATCAATGTTTTGAGCGGTGGTTTTATAAACAACATGCACCACAACAGGAATTGTATATACCGTTCCATTCGATTTATATGTAGTGGTAACGGATGTGCGGGCCTTAATTTCTTCTTTGGTAGCCATGATGGAAGCATATTCTTCCGGAAAACTCTGCTCCAAGGTTTTAAGGTACGAATTCACACCGCATCGAATGGTAGCCTGAGAATACGAGTAAACAGTTGCAAGCAGGACCATCCCCGCCAATAAAAATTTTTTCATTCCTGATATGGATTTGGTTAAGAAATCGTAACAAAGTTAATACGGGGGAGGGAAATAAATTGTATGGGGACGGTAATATTTGAAGGGTGAAATTAGAGGACAGAAAAAGCATCGTAGCAAATCAGTTATTTTACCAGGGCTTGATCCATTAGAAAAACTGAAGATTGGTATTTACGACAATGCATTCCCTCATGCGTGGCTTATTCAGGAATGGTTTTTAAAGGATATCAAGATCAATTTTGACAATACATATCGGGAGAATTTTTTCACTTATGCTCATTTTCATGCTTATGGCGGCCGAGCACCTTCTTCACTGTTGTATCATGCCGACGAGGCGGATTTTGAAAATCACCTCGATGAGGAAGGGGATGCAGAAATACTTGAACCCACCGGTTATCCTTATTTTATGCGGCGTTTTACGTATTTTGTGATGCAAATGCTCAGTGAAGTGAATAAGAATGACCTTAAATATCTGCCAGCCAATCACACCATGCATAGCGGAAACTTCAATATTCCGCCAACATTGTTCTTTGATGATACCGAAGAAGCAGAAACCGTTTATGGATATTTTACGAATATGAAAAACGAAGCCGCTAGTTATATCCTCGACCTGGGTGACCTTGCGGATCTTATACCCGGAACATCGCCAATTGGTTTTGGGTCAGCAACGATCACAAGTGTAAATTGCAGAAGGCTTTATTCAAATTCCGGCAGGAGTAGTTTATTTGATATCAACACTTGTTATGAAAGTGAATTTCATGATACGGAGGTACAACTATTAAGTTATGTGGATACGCCCAATGTTCCCGAAATTACGACAGGACTAACCGGAGGTAAAATTTGCATTACCGTTCAGAAATATTCTGTGGGCTATTTTAAAGTAGCAGTTATGTCAGGGTCAAGAGCCGGAATTAACAAATTAGATGATATAATAAGTATATTCCCGAATCCGACGAGTAATTCATTTAAAATAATGAGTAAAGCCGAAACAGAAACACCAGTTAAATTCAATATTAAAATTTATTCATTATCAGGAGTGGTTTGTTTGGAACAAAAAGCTATAACCAATGAATCAATTAACATTGCCGGCCTGCCATCTGGGATCTATATGGTAAAAATTTCAGACCAACATAATAATTCTACCACAAAAAAATTAATTAAAATCGAATGAAATGAAAAATAAGTTTTCATTACAAGCATATGCCGGATTTGCAACCTCATTTTTATTAATGAACAAAGAAACTAATGCACAGGCTGTTTATACTGATATCGAACCGGATATCATTCTCGAATTTAATAATGATGAAGCAAATATTGATTTGGATGATGCAGGAGGTATTGATTTTGTTTTGCTCAAAACATCAGGAACATATACCGACTTTATAGCTTCAACGACATATACACTTTTCAGAAGTGCGGTGTGGGCAAGTCCCGCAATAAGCGAAAATGAAATAGCTGCAGAGTCTGTCACTCATGGTGCGGGTTATGGCACAGGTTTTTACGTATATGCATTAAACCTAAATAGTTTGATCGATGAAAACATTGAATTTCAAAATGGCGATTATCAAAGAATGGCTTTGAAATTTTTAGAGATAGATGATACAATTTGGCACCAAAGACCTGGCTTTTGGGGTTATGATTCCCTCGACCATTATTTAGGCGGGCATTTTATCGATGATGAATTATGCTATCATTACGGATGGATACGATGTGCAGTCATGGAGGGTGGTGAGCGGTTGATAATAAAAGATTATGCCTACGAAACTAAATGTGAGATAGGAATTAAAGCGGGAGATAAAATTGGAGATACCACGGTAAGTATAAATGAAGTCAATCAAATAGATGCGGTCGTTTATAATTTTAATAATACCATTTATGTTCAACTGAATGAGATTTTAAATGACGGAATTATTTCCATTTTTGATATTACAGGAAAGGAAATTTATGCGCAGACAATTGATAAGCAATTTTTCGAAATCAAATTAAATGAGCCGGAGGGAGTTTACTTGGTGGAGATTAATTCGGGAGAAGGGAGGTTGGTGAAGAAAGTTTTTATTACGAAATAAAGAAAATTTAGCACTTACTTCTCCTTCCTCTGAGACGCAGAGTTCCTGCCGGAATAGATATATTGACGATAATCGAAGCATTAAACTTTTATTGTGAGATAAAAATTTGAGTTATACATGCAGATAACTCTGTGGGTAAACAAAGTCAAAGTTATTCCGCATTTAACTCTCAGTAATTCGCATTTCAATTTAATCTCAATACACCATAAACTCCTGGTTCAAAAAATACGTCCCGTTAAATACATTAACAAAATAGCAGCCTGGAGCAAGACCTTCAAGGTCGAAGAATTGGGCAACATTATTTGCCGGTTCAGGTGCCGCTTCAACAATTAATTGCCCCAGCACATCATAGATCCTGATCTCCATTGTATTTTGTGTGCCGGCGAAATTTTTAATCGAGACCGTAAATTGCCCGTTGCTTGGAACAGGATAAATAAGCACCTCGGCAACATTGCCAGGCAGCGGAGGAATATCGTTGCAACCTGCTGCTGAAGTTAATATCGAAGCACGGTAAGTTTCCACCACCGTCCGCATTTTATTTTTTTGACAGTTGGTAAAAATATTCATGCAATTATCATCGCTATAATCCATATAATTCATGAACATGATACCGGGATATTCCGGCGAGCATGTATCCAATGCCGGAAAATCCAAGCAGCCATAACTCGGCCCGGCCTGGTTTGGTGTATCATCGCAACCATCCGACCCATCGCAACTGCCTCCATCATCACCCCAAATATGGTTCAAACCAAGCCAATGTCCCACTTCATGGGTTAATGTTCTGCCCAGGTCATATGGTTTGGAACTTACGTCCGCCAATCCAAAATTTTTATAATCTACCACAATCCCATCCACTTCGGGATCGGCTCCGGGCGAAACAGAATAACCTAATACGCCACCTTGCAGGTCGCAGACCCAAATATTAAGGTAGGAGGACGCCGGCCAGGCATCATCACCACCAAGTTCGGTTGATTTAATATTATCCGAAAAACCCAAAAGCCATTCTTCGACATCAGAATGTGTTCTGATAATTCCCGTTGTAGGATTTCCATCGGGATCAAATGAAGCGAGACAAAAATTAATTTCGCAATCTGCGGCAACAGGAACAAAAGCATCAGGTGTATTTACGGTGTCGGCATTTAATCGCCGGAAATCGTCATTTAATACATTCATTTGCGTAAATACCCGAACATCATCCAAATTCTCCGCTTCTGATGCATAAACAATATGTACTACAACAGGAATCATATATACTTCGTCAGTAATTTTTGCATTTACTAATGAAATCGCTTTTTGTGTGTTGATAATATTTTTATACGATTCGGGATTGGTAAATTGAAGATTATTTAAATATTCAGTGGAATAACATTTTTGTATTTGTGCATGGAGCAATAAATTATTGGTCAGCAACAAAAAAGAAATTAAAACGGAAAACAATTTTTTCATTAGGAGGAAAGTTAAGATTTTTTTCAGAGTTTCAGAAACTTTGAATAATGCCGCCATTTTTCAACTGCCATTGCAAGATCATCTGGTAACTGGCTTTCAAAATACATGAATTCATTCGTTTTAGGATGAATGAACCCAAGTGATTTTGCATGAAGGGCTTGTCGCGGTATTATTTCAAAGCAATTTTCAATAAACTGTTTGTATTTTGTATAAACGGTGCCTTTAACAATTTTATTTCCGCCATAGGTATCATCGCTGAAAACGGGGTGACCGATATGCTGCATATGCACCCTGATCTGGTGTGTACGACCGGTTTCGAGCTGGCATTCGATCAAACTCGTATAACCAAAGTTTTCAAGGACTTTATAATGTGTGATAGCGTGTTTACCTATTTCACCACCAGGAGGATAAACAGTAAATATTTTTCTGTACCTGAGATGGCGGGCAATATTACCCGTAACGGTTCCCTCCTTTTCTTCAAATTCTCCCCAAACCAGGGCAATATATTTTCTTTCAATGGAATGATCGAAAAATTGTTTGGCGAGATGGGTCATTGCGAAATCATTTTTTGCACAGATCACAATTCCCGTTGTGTTTTTGTCAATCCTATGTACTAATCCGGGGCGGAAGGGTTCGTTTTCTTTTTGGGGGAGATTGTTGAAATGATATAATAATGCATTCACCAATGTTCCTGAAAAATTTCCCAATCCCGGATGCACAACCATTCCCGCTTTTTTATTTATGAGCACAACATCATCATCCTCGTAAATGATATCGAGCGGAATATTTTCGGGCCTTACGTCGTACTTTGCCGGTTTTTGCGGCAGCACCACCACGATCTCATCACCCGGTTTAATTTTATAGTTGGAGCGAACAGGTTTATCATTCACCAAAATACATCCGGCAAGCGCAGCATTCTGAATTCTTGTCCTCGAAATATTTTCTATGCGGTTGAATAAAAATTTATCGATACGCAGCGGTTCCTGTTTCTTATCGGTGGTAACCCGATAATGCTCATACATTTCATCCTCTTCCAAAACCGTTTCACTTTCCGGTAATGCTCCGCCTTGCAGTTCGATATCTTCTTCCTCATTATTATTTTTCGGCGCCGTTGTTTTCATCATATCAGTTTACAATCGAATACTATTTCGAAATTTTGTTTCAATAGTTGTTTTACTTCTTCAAGGTCAATTTCTCTTCCCAATTCTTTTTTCAGTGAGGTAACCTGTTTATCACTTATTCCGCATGGAACGATATAATTAAAATAATTGAGGTTGGTATTCACATTAAATGCAAATCCGTGCATGGTAACCCAGCGGCTGCAGCGGATACCGATAGCACATATTTTTCGTGCACGATGATTTTCAGCATCCAGCCAAACACCTGTTGCACCTTTTAATCGTTCGCCTTTAATTTCATAATGCGCAAGTGTTTTTATAATCACCTCTTCAATTCCACGCAGATATTTTCCCAGGTCAGTAAAAAAGAAATCGAGATCAAATATCGGGTAGCCCACGATCTGCCCGGGGCCATGATAGGTTACATCGCCGCCGCGGTTAATATGAAATAATTGAATTCCTTTTTCATTTAAAAAACTTTCGTTGAGCAGGATATTCTTTTCATCACCGTTTTTTCCTATCGTAATTACCGGGGTATGCTCAACAAATAATAACTGGTGCTGATAATTTAACTGGTGGTCGGGAGCGAGCACCCTGTTCTTTAATTTTTTAGCTACAATATCATCAAATATCGTTTCCTGCAGTTTCCATGCATAGTCATAATCCATTGTTCCGAGGTCTCGGTATTTTACCAGTTCCATTTATTTTTGTTCGAGTTCTTGTTTAAGCCAATCGAGTGCATCAATTTTTATGGGGTCCACCTGTTTTATCTCAGATAAATAAAAGCTTATCCAATCACCAATATGCACCAGGTAGAAAATTTTTTCGATATAGCTGTTGCCGTCGGCAAATATCTCTTCTACGAAACGCACCTTAGGTTGAATTAATTCCTTCGAAAAGATAAATCGCTTTCTTATCTGCTCGGGTTCTGCCATATCACGCAAATAGATCACCGAAATATTTTGATCTGCCGAATAAAAAGCAACTAGTTCGTTATGATTCATTTCAGGAATAACATTGGCAAATGCATGCATCTTTGAATTTTCATTGAGCTGCTGTTTTATCCTTGTTCCTATGGCCGATAATTTCGGAGAAGAATAGATCAATGGAATGGTGCCTGATATTTTTTCGGCAATCGCTTTTGTTTTTGATTGAATTAATGTTTTCGATCCCGATAATTTTGCAGCCGCTTTTTCCAATTCAGGAATAAAGGCATTGCTGATGCAACCGGTTTTAAATAAAATAAATAAAAGCGATACAAAAGAATATCCCAGGCATGTTCGCGGTGGATTTCCTCCCGGCATGGTCGCTGTAAAAATATTCATGCTGTCAGCTAGTGTTCTTAATTTTCCACCGGTGCTGATGCAAACAATATTGCATTTTTTAGCAACGCCATGCTGAAATGCCGAAAGTGTTTCTTCAGTATTGCCAGAATAACTGGAGCATATCAGCAGCGTATTTTCGTTTATATATGCGGGAAGGGTGTAATCATTAACGGTTTCAAAGGGAATATCAATTAAATCGCCGGTAAATTGTTTTGCCATTGCGCCGCCAATTCCTGATCCTCCCATTCCTGAAACAACAATATTTTTTATAGGATGATCAAATTTCAGTTCTGGAAATATTTTCCCTGCAGCCACCGCTTCAAGCAACTGTTCAGGAAATCTATCAATATATTTGTCCATCATCACGGCCGCAAATTTACGTTTTTATGAGCAGGCACAACGACTTGGGCAAAACCGGAGAAGAGAAAGCAGCGGAATACCTGGCCGCCAAAGGCTACGGGATACTGGAAAGAAATTACCGTTCGGGAAGGGCAGAGATAGATATAGTTGCTGCTTTTGGAAACATAATTGTATTTACAGAGGTAAAAACAAGAACCAACTACAAGTTCGGGTTACCGGAGGAATCGGTATCAAGATCAAAACAAAAACTGGTAATAAGGGCGGCTGGTAATTATATGTGCGATAATAATATTGAAAAAGAAGTGCGCTTTGATATTATATCTGTTTTCAGGTCAAACAACAATACCTGGGAAATTTCGCATTTCGAAGATGCATTTTTTATTTATGATTAGAACCGTTTCAATAATTATAATAACGGGACTATTTTTTAATTTCGAATTTCTTAAAACATATGAAAAACATTCTTGTCCCGATTGATTTTACAGAGGCCACACATAATTTACTGGATTATGCGTTTCACCTTGCAGAAAAAATGGATTGCGAAATCCGGCTCTTTCATGCTGTTGATGACCCATTTGTTAAAGAAAAAATGCCTTACCCTCCGCCGGTTATGGATGAGGGACATACAGAAGAGCTAATATTCAAAATGCAGATCGATGCCAATGAGAATATGAATAGCATTGTCGATGATTTTAATAATAAACTCAAATCATCGGGATATTCAAATGTGCGGGTCACCGGAAATATCGGGATAGGTATTGTTGAAGATAAAATATTGGAAGAAGCTGCAAGTTTTCAACCTCAGATCATTTTAATTGGCACCCATGGCCATAAAAAATTGGGAAGGATATTTTTCGGAACGGTAACTCAGGCAATTATCAGGAGATCACATTTTCCTGTGCTCGCAATTCCATATGATTTCGTTTACAGGCAGATTAAAGAAGTTGTTTATATGTCAGATCTTCACAATGATGATAGCGGTTCGATAGCCAGGCTTATTAATTTGTTTACTCCTTTTGAGATCAAATTGCATATCACCCATTTTAACACCGACGACATTTCAGGTGAAGAAAAATTATTTGAATTGAGTGAACAATTCCGGAATGATCACAGAGAAATGAAAATAGATTACGAAATTATTGATGGTGCAATATTGCGGGAGGCATATAAAGAATATATCAAAGAAAAAAACATTGATATCATCGCTCTAACAACAAGAAAATTATCAGGCTTTCAGCGGTTTTTTAATCCCGGAGTTGCCGTGGATGTTTTATTTCATGGAGGTTTACCGTTACTTGTATTTCATAAGCATTAGTATTAATGTGTGAAGGGGAGAAAGTATGAAAGGGTGTGAAGGCGTTCGAACAGCCCACTGCCTACCGGTTTATTGTTGGAAGGGTGTGAAAGGTGGGAACCTCATTAGCTGGTATGGGGTTCAATTCCGAAATTCTACAATTCTGAAATCTTTCAATCTCATTGCTTAACAAAAGTCCCCTGCCAATTTCCATCATCAGCAATTACCCGGATAAAATAATTTCCGGAAACCAATGATGAAATTTCGATCGCATTTGATTCAATATTAATTTGTGCCACCAATTCTGCATTTAGATTATAAATATTTGCCTGGCCATTTTTGAATTGAAGATCTCCAAAATGAATAAGGTCATTGGCGGGGTTGGGTTGAATAATTAAACTGCGGGGATTTTCTTTTGGTATTGAAACCGGATCTGCAATTCCAAGTGCGTATTCAATTGCCTGCTTAAAATTAATCGTGTCTGCAGGGATAAATCCAAACTGATTAAGGTAAACAGTATGTGTATTTCTACCGGCTACAACCAGGGTTGGCATTCCCATTCCACCATAATAATCTGCGAGATCTGATCCCTCAACAAATTCTGCATTACAGGCAATACCGTTATCATATTTCCAGCTGGCCAGGTCAATACATGAATAAGAATCATTATATCCGAAGGTGAACCATAAAATCCTGTTATTATATTCAGTATTATATTCGGCGATAACCGGTTCAATTAAATGTGCCGTGGTAATACATGGCATACAGCCTCCCAGCATCACGATCTCCATAACAACTACAGCGCCTGTATCGAGGGTTTCAAATAAATTATGTTCGGTTAATGCACAATCAGTTTTTGTGAAATCCATTGCTATTTCCTGCGCAAAGGAAAAACGGATCATCGATATCAAAATAAGTAAAGTGATCGCATTTTTCATATCAAACAAAGATACTTAAAAACTGGAATTGTTCGGGCGTGTATACACCATTTGAACAACATTGATATTTCGCATATTAAATGCTGCTTCACAATAAGAAAAATAATAATTCCATTTGCGGATAAACTGATCGTCGAAGCCTAATTGCTGCACCTTGTCGAGATTCTGATTAAAGCGAAGTTTCCATTCAGCGAGGGTTTTCACATAACTTTTACCAAGATCTTTCAACCCAACCATAAACATATCGCCGGTTTCATTAACGGCTTTATTAATAGCAGCAATTGAAGGAAGCAAACTTCCCGGGAAAATGTATTTTTGAATGAAATCAACATTATTTTTTAATTCATCAAATCGTGAATCCGGACAAATGATCACCTGTATTGCCAGTACGCCTTCCGGTTTTAGCAGAGCATGAATCTTATCGAAATAGGTGCTTAAATATTTCGCCCCCACAGCTTCTATCATTTCAATTGAAATAACCTTGTCGAATTTACCTTCAATTAAGCGGTAATCTTTTAACTGCACATCAATTTTATTTTCAAGCCCGGCAGATTTTATCCGCTCTTTGGCAAAATCAAACTGTTGCTTCGAAATGGTAACCGAAGTGATCTGGCATTTATATTTTTCCGCCGCATAAATTGCAAAACCGCCCCAGCCGGTACCGATCTCCAATACATGGTCGCCCACTTTTAATTTTGCCTGCTGGCATAAGCTTTCGTATTTCGCATACTGCGCATTTTCGAGATCATGTTCGGGATTATTAAAATATGCGCTCGAATATGTCATGGAACCGTCGAGGAAAAGGCTGAAAAATTCGTTGCTGAGATCATAATGTTCTGAGATATTTTTTTTTGATCCATTCATCGAATTATTTCTCTTGCGATGAAATACTTTATTTACGAATTGAAATGCATTCAACGCCATTGACTGTACCTTGCTGCCGCTTAATGTTGGAGAATTTTCAATGTTAAGCAGAAACCACGAGATCAATTTTGTAAGATCGGAAGTGGTCCACTCCTGCTCCATATATGCTTCGGCAAAACCAATATCACCATAAAAAAATGCACGTTTAAAAAAGGCTTCATTGTGGATATGCACGTCGGCTTCAAATCCAATTTCACCCTGCGTCTTTTGTTCGTTTGGTTTACCTAATTCCAGAACTGTATTATCGGGCAATATTATTTTGAGATAACCTTTCTGCATGGGCTGCAGGAATTTCAGTATGGTTTTCTTGTAGAAACTCATAAATTTTTATGAAAGGGTTTTCTGCGGGATATTGTTCCTTCAGGCAAATATAATAAACAATAATCAGGAAAAATCCCCCTTTTTTTCAAAATCGCTCGTTTAATGCCTGATAAATGAACGTATTAATTGAGAAAACGGATTTTGGAAATGGGTAAAATCTACTGATCACCAGGATATTTTGCCAAATTTATTGAGATCGGTTCGAATTTATCCATATTCATAAGAATTCCTGCGCTTCCATCAGGATAGTCAACTCCATAATGAATTCTGGCATTTAAAAAATAGGTGTTCCGTTTTTTATCAAAATAGAGCAGGGCTTTTGTTTGTTCAATAAAATAAACATAATAATTCGCACTTGAATTTACAGAAGTACTGTTTAAAATTTGATTATCGTATATAAATTCAATATTAAACGTAAAGAAGTTTGAGTCTATAATTTTCTCATTGTTTGAAAGGAGATTTCCTGAATTGTTTTCTAATATTTTTATGGTATCGACACTAAATATAACAGGAGTGGGAAATACCCATTCATTTTTTTTAAATCCATAATATTCAAATAATTCATTCACTGTCAATGTATCAAATATCCAGGAACTGCTTTCTTTATTATTTTCCTTAAAATGCTCACCCGGTTGACCGTAGTAAGCTCGATTACAATTAAATATGGTGTCGTCTTTTATAATATATTCAAATGCATGCAACTCCTGATAAACTGTATCTTTATAATAGATATTTACATGTCTTGATTTAAAATCTTTCCTTACCTTGCTGTCAAAAGAAAAAATATATTTTCCATCGGTGCTAAACAGAACTGGATCGTTTTGCTGAGCATTCATAAGTTGGCTCGTAGTTGTGATAAAAAACAGGAGGAAGGTTTTCATTTATACATTGGTAATTCCCTTTTGCAAATCAGAATTATTTTTCTTTTTATGAAATGGCAATTTCTTCAACCATAATTTCAATGCCTGCCAGTGAATTGCTGTTATCACTTTTACAGTAACGAAAGGAAAACGAAAAACATATCCGGCTAGCCGCCAATCTCTGAGTTTCTTTTCCTTGCCGGTAAGCGTGCTTATAAAAAATTTCTTCCCCAGCTGGTCGTTCACGTTGATCTGTATATTCAGTTTCTCATCCGGTACATGGTAGCGGAATTCAAATTCTGTATCCATATCCGTAAACGGTGAAACGTAGAAATATTTTATTGCATTCTGCTCAAACTGTTCTCCTTTTTTCTGATCGATCAAAAATAGTTTCATCTCCCTGAAAGTATTGCTGATCTCTGTAACCACGAAATTGCATTTTCCCTGTTCATCATAACAATAATAAAAACTTACCGGATTAAAAACATGCCCGAACATACGCACATGGGTAAGCAAAAATACTTTTGATGGTACAACAGCAATTCCATTCTCTCTTAAGTAATTGTTTAGCTTGGTCCTGGTATCCAGTTTATTTCTCTGGTCGCCTTTTGGAAATTTGAAATGATCGTCGTCGCGGAAATTAAAAATGTTTGACCTGTTCCGGGAAAATAACTTCATGCGTTGGGCCACTTCATCAATTGAATCAATATCGAGCCAGAACATAAAAATGTTATAGGTGAACCTGTGCTTTTTTGGTGAAAGCCGGTTGTGCATTACTAAACATTTATAAATTTTTGATTCCAATGTATTCAAC
>JBIOHA010000008.1:0-23341 GCA_044448625.1 Chitinophagales bacterium
ACTCATTACTCATCACTCATTACTCATTTTCTGCTATATTTACTTTTACATTATTTATCACATTAACGAATACAAATATGTCATTCCTTAAAAACTTCATCACCAAAAAGAAAGAGCCGGCAAATACCTACACCGAATTCTGGGGCTGGCTCGCAAAAAATGAAAAAAAATTTTATAATGTTATAAAAAGCCGTGGAGATTTTGAAAAAGTGTTTTTCACTCCGCTCTCTGATCAACTGGCCAGGATAAAAGATGGCTTTTTTTATCTGGCGGGAATTTACAATGAAACAACTGTTGAATTGATTATCACTGCTGACGGTTTTATTAAAAATATTGTCTTTGCTGAAGAAATTATTGATGCTGCGCCTGTAATAAACGGTTGGAGATTCACCGCATTGAAGCCGGCGATTGATATCCAAAACATGGGTATTCAAATGGGTGACAATGTATTTAATAAAGACAATTTATTTTTTTATGCCAACGAAATTCAAGATTATCCCGACGAAATAGATATTACTATGGTGCATGCTGATTATACCGAGGCAAATAAAGATGTTATCACCAACGGCACATTTATTTTTCTTGACAATTATCTCGGCGAATTGAATTTTGCTTCCACTATCGATAACCTGGTTGTAACAGGCAAGGATAAAGCCATTGCAGATCAGGTCCCCGTTGAAAAATTAATGGATTTCCTCAAATGGAGACAAAAGGAGTTTTTGGAAAAATATGAGGATGTTCGCCACAATACAGAAAATGATAATTATTCTGTTTTAAAAGCTGATCTCCCAAACGGTGATAAACTAATCGCCACCATTAATACTGATATTTTGACTTGGGAGAATAAAGCATCGCATCCATGGATAGCAAATGTTGAAATTAAATTTCAACCAACCGACAATGACGGGATGCCAGATCAACCGACATATCTCCTTTTAAATGAAATTGAAGATGATATCAACGCGGAATTAAAAGATGAAGATGGTTACCTCAATATAGGAAGGCAAACAGTGAATGGCACCAGGGAAATTTATTTTGCCTGCCGTGAATTTCGAAAGCCTTCAAAAGTGCTGTTTGCTGCAGGAAAAAAATATGAACAAAAGCTGAACTTTACTTACGATATTTACAAGGATAAATATTGGCGATCGTTCGACCGGTTTAAAAATAATAGCTGATCACTTAATCAAAGCGTCTTCTCTTTTTCCAAATGCCCCAAAGCATCGGCAACATCATAACAAATGGTGAAAAAGGAATTGAGTTTGGTAGTAACCATTAAAGTTTTGAGCAATTTATTGAGCGAACATACAACTACTTCCCCGTCAAACTTTCTTACCTTGGTTAATATCTTCAGAAAAAAATTAAGGCCGGTACTGTTGATATATTCCAGCTCAGTCATATCGAAAACTATACGGTAATATTTTTCTTCAATTAATTCGTCCAGCGCTTCACTGAGTTGTATGGTTTGAAATTCACCTACCAACCTGCCGTCCAGTTTTACAACTATTGTATGATTTTTTTTCTTATCTATCGTGTATTCCATTTTCTTTTTCTTATTGTTTAACTGTTTTTTGTTCCTGTTTTTGCTGGTTGATCTCTCTTAATTTCTGACAATTTCCGCAAATGCCATACATGTTAAGCGAGTGATGCGTAATTCTGAAATTCAGCAGGTCGCCCATCATAGTTTGGATCTGCTGTATCCTCGGGTCACAAAATTCAACAACTTTTTTACAATCAACGCAGATGATATGATCATGCTGTTTATAACCATACGATTTTTCATACTGCGCCAGATTTTTTCCGAACTGGTGCCTGGTAATAAGATCACACGTTAATAAGAGCTCAAGTGTATTGTAAACGGTTGCTCTGCTCACCCGATAATTTTTTTCGAGGATATGTGTATAAAGACTTTCGGCGTCAAAATGATCGTTGCGGCTATATATCTCTTCCAGGATAGCAAAACGCTCCGGTGTTTTTCGCAGCCCCTTGCTCTCGAGATGGGCCGAAAAAATATTTTTGATCTCTTCCAGCACCTTATTACTCTTCGCATCCATAACTTCGTTCTCCAATTTTTGATCAGTTTTCCAGTCTCGTAACGGAGATCACACCTTTCATCGCCCGCAATTTTCGCAAAAGCGTTTCAAGCTGTTCCGTATTTTTTACAAATGTTTTTATCGTTCCCTCAAATAAACCATCCTTAGCATCCATAACCAAACTTTGCATATTTAATTTCATATCACCAGAAATAATATGGGTTACTTTATTTACCAGCCCAACATCATCGAGCCCGGTAACTTTAATTCCGGTTAAGAAAGCGATATCCTTTTGCTGCGTCCACCGGGTTTTAACAATCCGGTATCCAAACTTACTCATCAGCTCTGTAGCATTGGGGCAGTTGGTTTTATGTATTTTGATGCCTTCATTTATCGTAATAAATCCGAACACATCATCACCAACTATAGGGCTGCAACAGGGTGCCAGCGAATACTTGATGTTGTCCATCGAATTATCAAATATCAGCAGCTCTGCATTTGTGGTAGCAATTTTCTCAAGTCGCTCCTTTGAAATTTCAGAGTCTTTATCCTCAACAGGTGGAACCAGTTTACCTACATGTAATTTAAAATCCTTTAATTCTTTTAATGTAATATCTTTTGTGGCAATGCGATAATACAATTCCATACTTGTTGGCTGATGATAATATTCCATCAGCACCTGGATATTCCTGTCGTTAAATTCTGCTTTTATGGATTTTAATCGTTTTTCCAGCGCTAATTTCCCCTCTGAAGCGATCGTTCGTTTTTCTTCCTTTAATGCATTTTTTACTTTACTTCTTGCCCGCGAGGTGATCAAAAAATTCAGCCAGTCTTCATTTGGTTTTTGTTTTTTTGACGTGATGATCTCCACCTGGTCGCCATTGCTTAAAATATGGCTGATGGGAATTAAACGGTGATTCACTTTCGCACCAATACAGTGATTGCCAACATCAGTATGGATCTCAAAAGCAAAATCCAAAGCAGTTGCACCTTGAGGTAAAATTTTAAGATCACCTTTTGGTGTAAAAACATAAATTTCTTTTGAAAATAAATTCAGCCTGAAATCATCCAAAAACTCGAGTGCATTAAATTCCGGGTTGCGCAATAATTCCCTGATCTCCCGAAGCCATGTATCTAATGCTTTATCGCTTGAACCTTCTTTATATTTCCAGTGTGCGGCAAATCCCTTCTCTGCAATTTCGTCCATACGCTTTGTCCGGATCTGCACTTCCACCCAGCGACCCTTCGGACCCATGACCGTTGTATGTAAACTTTCGTAACCGTTTGCCTTTGGTGTAGATATCCAGTCGCGGAGGCGATCCGGATTCGGATGATATAATTCCGTAACCATCGAATATACTTTCCAGCAATCCGCCTTTTCAATTTCGTCGGGTGAATTGAGAATAATTCTGATCGCAAACAGGTCATACACTTCGTCGAAGGTTACGCCTTTGTTTTTTATTTTGCTGTAGATCGAATAAATACTCTTTGGACGGCCATACATTTCAAAAGTAAATCCGTCTTTATCGAGTCGCTCTTTAATCGGTTTCATGAATTCATTCATGTAGCGATTGCGTTCGCGTTTTGTTTCGGCAAGCCGTCGGGCAATATCTTTATAAGCTTCGCTTTCCTGGTATTTCATCCCAAGATCCTCGAGCTCACTTTTAATTGCATAAAAACCTAAACGATGTGCCAGCGGTGCATACAGATACAATGTTTCGGAAGCGATCTTCAGTTGTTTTTTCCTCGGCATACTATCCATCGTTCGCATGTTGTGCAGCCGGTCGGCAATTTTTATGAGGATAACCCTGACATCATCAGCAAGGGTCAGCAATAATTTCTTAAAATTTTCGGCCTGAATAGAACTGGTAAGATCAAATACCCCTGAAACTTTTGTGAGTCCGTCGATGATCTTGGCTACTTTAATTCCGAATTCTCTTTTAATATCATCAAGCGTGAGTTCTGTATCTTCCACTACATCATGGAGCAAAGCACAAATAGCAGCTGTAGCACCGAGGCCCATTTCGTTCACAACAATTTGAGCAACCTTCAGCGGATGAATGATATAGGGTTCACCGCTTTTCCTCCGCATATTTTTATGCGCATCCACAGCCATTTCAAAAGCAAGGCGTATCTGCTTGCGCTCGGCTGTTGTCATATTCGTATCCTTCAGTCCACGCAGCAGGTTGCGATACTCTTTTAAAATGAGTTTTCGTTCTTTCTCAATATTTATGGGCTGGATCGTTTCCATACTTAATTATCACAAATCTAAATGAAATCGGGGTATTGGATAAGCAGATGAATAACAGTTGAGGGTGAAGATCAGTTCTTTTAAGACAAGGGGCTGGTTTTTTGATTTACAATTGTTTGGCAGATCATTTTAATAAAAGATTCGAACCTGTCTGCCGAAGGCAGAGGGAGAAGATTCGAAGAGACGAAGGGTTAAGGATCTAAGATGTTTAGGGTAGAACGTTAAAGATTGCATCGTTCTTGTTCTTGACTACTTTCCTTCCTTCTGTTCTTCCCTTCGAATCTTCTCCCTTCAATTCTTCGAATCTTAATTTCCTAATTTTCGCTTGGACGCAATATTAAACATCTCCTACCTACCTTTATCCCGTGAATTATCTTTTAATTGAGAATCTCTCCAAAACCTACGATACCAAAACGCTTTTTGAAAATATTTCTTTCGGCATCAATCGGGGGCAAAAAGTTGCACTGATCGCAAAAAATGGCGCCGGAAAAACTTCGCTTATGAAAATTATCATGGGGAAGGAAATTGCCGACAGCGGTAAGGTGTCAATGCGCAAAGATATTAGTGTAGGGTTCCTGGAGCAGGAGCCCGAAATTGACCAATCCAAAACCATATTGGAAAATGTATTGAGTGGCGATTCACCGGTAATTAAAGCGATACAAGGGTATGAAGAAGCGCTGTTGGCTCAGGAACACGAACATACTGATGCCACCGCAAAACAATTGGAAAAAGCACATGAACAAATGACAGTGCTCGAGGCCTGGGATTACGAATTAAAAATAAAACAGATCTTATCGCAATTAAAAATTTATGACCTCGAGCAACCTGTGTTAACATTAAGTGGTGGTCAGAAAAAGAGAATTGCATTATCAAAAATATTAATTCTAGAACCTGATCTTATTATTCTGGATGAACCTACCAATCATCTCGATATTGAAATGATAGAATGGCTGGAAGAATATCTTTCCACAAAAAAGATGACGATATTGCTCGTAACACATGATCGTTATTTTCTCGACAGGATCTGCAACCAGATCATAGAATTGGAAGATGGAAAAATTTATCAGTACAATGGTAATTTTTCTTTATTTATTGAAAAGAAGGCCCACCGCGAAACAGTTGCCGCCAGTGAACTGGATAAAGTAAAAAATACATACCGACGTGAATTGGAATGGGTGCGGCGCATGCCAAAAGCGAGGACCACGAAAAGCAAATCAAGACTTGATGCATTTGATGTTATTGCAGAAAAAGCCACTGTTAGAAAAAGTGATGAAAAATTAAAGCTGGATGTTAAGATGACAAGAATGGGCGGGAAGATCCTTGAGATGATAAAAGTTTCTAAATCATTTGGCGACATCCCGATCATTAAAAATTTTACATATCTCTTTAAAAAATATGATAAGATCGGAATTGTTGGGAAGAACGGTGTTGGCAAAACCACTTTTTTGAATTTGATCATGGAACATATAAAACCGGATACCGGAAAAATTCAAAGTGGTGAAACAATTGTATATGGATATTATTCGCAGGATGGCATTCAGTTAAAGGAAGAAAAAAGGGTGTTGGATGTGGTTAAAGACATTGCAGAATTTATTCCACTGGCCGACGGTTCTAAATTAAGTGCGTCGCAATTGCTAACAAGGTTCCAGTTTGCACCCGAAACACAATATGCATTTGTAAGTAAATTAAGCGGAGGCGAAAAACGCAGATTATATTTAATGACCATCCTGATCAACAACCCTAATTTTTTGATTCTCGATGAACCCACCAACGACCTTGATATTTTAACGCTGGGAATACTTGAGGATTTTCTTGCAGATTTTCAGGGATGCATTTTAATTGTTTCGCACGACAGGTATTTTATGGATAAACTTGTTGAGCATGTATTTGTATTTGAGGGAAATGGCTTCATTCGCGATTTTCCAGGTAATTATTCTGATTACCGTGCAAAAATTGAATTGGAAAAAGAAGAATTTAAAAAGGATAAGCTGGAAAAGTCAGTGCCCTCCCTAAAAAATATCGAAAAGGAAACGCAGAAACGCAAATTGAGCTTTAATGAAAAACGCGAATTCGAAATACTGGAAAAAGATATTGAAATGCTGGAAGCAGAAAAAAAAGAGCTCGAACAAAAACTGAATTCAACAGATATACCTCATGAAGATATCTATGCCGCATCTCAAAGAATTGCAGCGATAATTCAGCTGGTAGATGAAAAAAGTCTCCGTTGGCTTGAACTGAGTGAGCTAGAATAATGAGTGGTGAGTGGTGAGTGGTGAGTGGTGAGTGTAATTATCTCGCGGTATTAGTTGGTTCATTGTCTCGTAATTCGTAACTCGTGTTTCATCATTCGTAATTTTTTACTTTTCGGTTTGCAGGATGTTTTGAAAAATCTCACGCAGAGAACGCTGAGTCGCTGAGTGAATTTGATTTTAAAATTCGTAATTCGGCACTCGTGTTTAACCATTCGTAATTTTTTGCCTTTCTGTTTGCCTGATGTTTATAAATATCTCACGCAGAGAACGCTGAGCCGCTGAGTGAAATTGATTTTAAAATTCGTAATTCGTAACTCGTGTTTCCTCGTTCGTAATTTTTTTGTCTTTCGATTTGTATGATGTTTTGAAATATTTCACACAGAGAACACAGAGGCCACAGAGTAAATTGGGTTTTTAAAACTCGTAACTCGTGTTTCCTCGTTCGTAATTTTTTGCCTTTCAGTTTGCAGGATGTTTTGAAATATCTCACGCAGAGAACGCTGAGCAGCTGAGTGAAGTTGGTTTTAACATTCGTAATTCGGCACTCGTGTTTAACCATTCGTAACTTTTTTCTTTTCATTTTGCAGCTTGATGCGCAATATCTCACACAGAGGCCACAGGGGTCGCAGAGTGAAATATGTTTATAATTTCATCATTCGATATTCAATATTCCATGTGGAGTTCAAAAAATCGAACCTGCCTTACCGGCAAGGCATGTATCAAACAAGAAAAAAATGAACATTGAACCCACCTCTCCACATGAACACGTGAACGCTTGAACACGTTACCTCATCAACTCAATCATTTTCACCCCGGTTCCCTTATCATTTACAATTTCCATAAAATAAACTCCCGGAGACAGTCCTTCAATATTCATTTCAACCCTGTTGTTGTTATAATCACTAATAGAATAATTCCTCATTACTGTACCGGTTAAATTAATTATCCTGATTCGCACCTCCTCAATTGTTTGCGAAAAAGCGATCGTAAACATTCCTGTTGAAGGATTGGGGAATACCATAAATTGAAAATTATTTTGCTCGGGGTCAATGAATACCGGCACAGATATCATTTTATCTGAATAGGTATTGCATCCTTTTCCATAATTAACAATATTCGAGATGGTATATTGTCCTTCTTCTGTGTAAATATGATCAACGGCGCTGCCGGATATAAATCCATCACCATAATCCCATGTTAAATAATTATAATTTCCCTCGACAATATTATTTGAAATGGACACCTGCATCCCGGTGATTTCCGTTTCATAACTCGCTACCGGTGCATTGCTATCCCAATTAAATGCTATGCGTTTAAATGCAAATGCAAGGAGTTTATTCGACAGTTTATCATAAACGTTCAAATAAAAAAATATCGATCCATTCTGCACAAGTTTTTCAGGTGGAAGTGAATTCAGATCAAATGCATAGGTTGGTTCAACAGATGTTTGATCATCCAGGTTATTAGTCCATCTGAATGAAAAATTAATTAACCCGGCATGATCAACTTTTGATCCTTCATGTGAAAAAATTTCCGGGAATAGCTGAATATGAGATGCATATTGATTATAACATGCAATTGAATCAGCGATGATGGATAATGCAAATGGTTTTGTTGCAAACAGATCACTATCCGGTAAAAATTGCTCTAAATACCAAATTACCGGCCCATAATTTTCATCATTTGCAAGGTTGTTCCATTCTTCTGGATCTATATTTCTTTTTTTTCCAATTTCATAAAGTTCATTATTGTGGTAACTCATGGTGCTGTCACATCCCGCTAAACCAACAGCATTGTTTGATGAATAATATATATAATGCCATTGATCATTTCTCACCGAATTTTGAGGGAAACAATTTAAACTACTGCCAATGATCTGAGTAAGCACCGGTCGTTCCCATGATGTATCTGGATTATTTAATAATGGCAGTAAACTAATTCCGTCAGGATATTTTATTCCATCCGGAAATTGAGGATAGGGAACAGAAGCAAAATCGCAAAATGTTGGAAACAGATCAATAAGTGAAACTGCCGCATCGCACGTTTGCGGTTCGATATTTCGAAGGTCGGTAATAATTAAAGGCACCCTGATATTTGTTTCCCATAGCCTTGCCTTATCCCAAACTTTTTTTTCGCCAAGGCTAAATCCATGATCGCTTGTAACAACAATAACCGTATTATTATAAAGCCCGGGATATTCAGCTAGTTTATTAAATATTTTTCCAACCTGCTCGTCGGCGAATTTAATTGCTGCCATATATGCGAGAATTGCATTCGCTCTTTTTGATTCAGATAAAATAAATAGTCTTTCTTCATCATTTAAATAGGGCGATATTTCCGGCAACGGCTCAAGTGAATCTAGTGGCCAGGTTATAAATTCATCGTGCACCAGTTTATCCACCATATTTTTTGCAAGTGGTGGCAGATGTTCATAGTCATTCCATACACTATCAGGTTGTGGTGGCATAATTAATCCGTTTGGAGGATTTGCATCTGAAGGATCATTATATGGAATTAGAAAGGGATCAGAATAAAAATCGGAAACATAATTTTCTAAAAAATATTGCGCTGGTATATATAAATTGGAATGTGGTTTTCGGATCCCTATCGCAAGAAAAAATGGTTTATTGCAAAATTGGCCCGGATTGTTATTGTATTGTTCAAGAAAATACATGGCGGTATCTGCTGTTTTAAAATCTGCCATAGTTGAAACCGCCTCACTATCAATTGCACCCCATGCAAAATCCTGCAATCCCTGCCCCATATCCCCTGGATCCATATCCTGGGAAGAACCTGAATTCGACTGTTTACTCCATGATAATGAACGTGCACATGGATCCAAATTAAATTTGTCAAAATCGGGATATTGTATACTGCAGGTATCGCAATGAAAGATCTTATCGATATTATAAGTAAAATACCCCGCTGAATCTTTGAGCCATTCAGGAACTGTTACCAGATATTTATCATCAGGAAAATTGCTGCGGAAATTATTACAATTAAATGGTTCGTTTCTGTAGATCCCGGTATAATCAGGATATTTTCCCAGTAAAAAACTCGCCCGTGAAGGTCCACATAAAGGTGCTGTGGTAAATGCATTTAAAAACAAAGTCCCTTTTTGACCTAATGCAAACAAGTTTGGTGTTTCAATTTGAGGATGCCCGTTGAAACCCTCCACATAATCATTCAGATCGTCGAATACAATGAAAATAATATTTGGCTTCGGAGCCTGTGAATAAACAAATGAAGGAAATAAAAAAATTCCGAGTAGAAAAAACTGCTTCAATTGAGCAAAACGATGTGAACTATGGTATAATGGGAAGGCGTGCATGCAAAAACCGGGTTAAACAAATTTACACCTTTTACCGAAAGCCTATAGGCATCGTGAATTTCCTTTCCTTTTTTCAGTCTTTGAAAAACCCGTTTTCAATATGGTATAATTATATCAATTATGTTTTTCTTCATTGCCTTTTTACTACCTTTGCCGCTCAATTTTACTATTGAAAGGGTTTCAAATAGCCTTTAAAAAACATATCCGAATTATCTCGGGTAGCAACTTTGCGAGTTGGTAAAATTGATACCGTTAGTAAATGGGATGGTACCGCAAGCACCCTTAAAAACAAAACACCTTTGCGGGTGTGGTGAAATTGGTAGACATACCAGACTTAGGATCTGGCGCCGCAAGGCATGGGGGTTCGAGTCCCTCCACCCGCACAATGAAATGGTTAAAAGGAGGGGATCATTACCAGGGTTCCGCAGCGGAACTAAGGAAGATAAACTCTGGTTCCTACTGATTAAACAGCAGAGAAAACCAAAAACAATGAGGGCTGACTTTGTGATTTCACAAACCGGACCATCCATACACTACGCAAATCCAAACATAAAATCAAAACCATAATTATACAGTGAATATTACAACAGAAAATTTGGGAGAGCAGCACCAGATCGTGCGTTTTAACATTGAAGATGCCGATTATAGAGACCGTTTTGAAAAGGCGCTGAAAGAGTTGGCGAAAAAAGCTCAGATCCCGGGATTCAGACAGGGACACGTTCCGCCAGGAATGATTAAAAAAATGTATGGCGAGACGGTGATATTGGATGAATTATACAAAATCGTAAACGAGCAAATGACCAACTATCTCAAAACCAACAATTTTGACCTGCTTGGGGATGCATTGCCTGTTGCAAACCCGTTGGATATCAATTTCAACGAAAATAAAAGCTACGAATTTGCCTACGAAATCGGTTTACAGCCTTCAATTTCCCTTGAATCCAATATCAACAAGGATAAAACATTCACGAGGTATAAAATTGAAGCAAAGGAAGAAGAAATTGATGCAGAGCTTGAGCGCATACAACGGAAATATGGCGAACGAAAAGACGTTGAAACGGTAGAAGAAAATGATGTGGTATATGCCCATGCACATGAACTTAATGATGACGATTCAGTTATGGACGGTGGCATTCACGCCGATACATATTTTAACCTGCAAATGTTAAATGAAGGGTATAGTGAAATTTTTCTTGGAGCAAAACCCGGTGACATTAAAAATATAAGCGACATCTTTTCCGTCTTCAAAGGAGACAGGTTAAAAGTTGCTAAAAATATTTTGCAGTTAAGTGAAATTACCGAAGAAGGCGTGGCAGATATCAACCCCAAATTTGAATTTAAGATTGAAAGGATAGCGAGATTATTTCCTGCGGAGGTCAACGAGCAATTTTTTGAGTCGATCGGGAAAGAATTTCCGGGGGTAACAAATATTGAAGAATTGAAAACCATGGTCAAGGAAGCAATTGAGGTCTATAATTCGAGGGTAACCGAAGTCGCTCTTGAAAATGATATGTTTAAATACCTTGGGGATACAACCAATGTGGCACTTCCTGAAGTCTTTCTAAGGAAATGGTTCAGGCAATCGAATGAAAAAGAAATAACTGAAGATAATTTTGAAGTAGAATTCACGGATTTTATCACCAAACTTAAGCAATCACTTATCTATCGACATATTCAAAAATCACACGATCTCAATGTTTCCAATGATGAGCTAATTCAGGAGGCCATTGCAACAGTAAATATGAGTTATGGCCAAATGGGAGAAGAATTTGTTCAGTACATCACCCAAAACCAGTTAAAGGATAAAAAATTTGTTGAAAATATGCACGACCGTGTCGCTCAGAAGAAATTTTTTGAAGCGTTGAAGGGTTATGTAACAATTGAGGATCAGATTATCACAGCTGAAGAATTTCAAAAACTAAATAAACAGGAGGAAGTATATGCAGAATAATGAATTTCGCAAATATGCGATAAAACACATGGGCATGAGCAGTAATGCGCTCGACAGTTACATAAATACCCAGAGCTTACATGTAACGAATTTTACCCCTTATATCATTGAAGAACGTCAGTTGAATGCACAGGCATTGGACGTGTTTTCCAGATTGATGATGGACCGCATCATATTTATGGGTACGGCCATTGACGATTATGTTGCCAATGTGATCCAGGCTCAATTACTTTTTCTTTCAAGTGTTGACAATAAAAGAGATATCCAAATATATATAAACAGTCCGGGCGGTATCGTTTATTCCGGCCTGGCGGTTTATGATACAATGCATTATATCACACCCGATGTAGCCACCATTTGCACTGGTATTGCCGCCTCAATGGCAGCTGTACTTTTATGCGCAGGGACCAAAGGAAAGCGTTCAGGGTTGGGACATTCGAGGGTGATGATTCATCAACCAATGGGTGGAGCCCAGGGTCAGGCCAGCGATATGGAGATATCATTAAAGGAGATCCTGAAATTAAAGGCTGAGTTATATGATATCATCAGCAAACATTCTGGTCAGCCACTGGAAAAAGTTGAAAAAGACTCCGACCGTGACTACTGGATGAGGGCTGAAGAGGCTAAGAACTATGGAATGATAGATGAAATATTGGTGAAAGACCCAAAGAAATGATAATTTTGATATAAACCGGTTCATGAAAAAAAAGGAAACTACCCATTGTTCATTTTGCCTTCGTCCTAAGGATGATGTGCGAATTCTTATTGCCGGACAAGAGGGTCATATATGCGAGAATTGCGTTGCTCAGGCGGAGCAATTGGTAGAAGAGGAACTGCATCAGCCGGTAAAAAGGTATAAATTCTCACTGCACAATTCCATGAAGCCAAAGTCCATAAAGGAATTTTTGGATACCTATGTGATTGGGCAGGATGAGGCAAAAAAGATTCTTTCCGTTGCAGTGTATAATCATTACAAACGCCTGAACCATAAATCAAGTGAGGATGTGGAGATTGAGAAATCGAACATTGTAATGGTTGGACAAACCGGAACCGGTAAAACCCTGCTTGCAAAATCCATTGCCAAGTTTCTAAATGTACCGTTTGCAATAGTTGATGCTACTGTTTTCACTGAGGCCGGATATGTTGGTGAGGATGTTGAAAGCATCCTTTCAAGGTTGTTGCAGGTTTGCAACTTCGATGTCCCTGCAGCCGAAAAAGGAATCGTTTATATAGATGAGATAGACAAGATCGCACGTAAAGGTGATAATCCTTCTATTACCCGTGATGTTTCCGGAGAAGGCGTTCAGCAGGCTCTGCTCAAAATGCTTGAAGGAACAGAAGTTATGGTTCCTCCACAGGGTGGAAGAAAACACCCAGAGCAGAAAATGGTTAAGGTAAATACCCAAAACATCCTCTTCATTTGTGGTGGCGCATTCGATGGAATTGAAAAGATAATTGCAAGGAGAACAGCCACCCAACTCATCGGCTTCAAGCGCGATGATGATAATAAAAGTGCCGACCGCGATAATCTTTTGCAATATATTGCTCCCCAGGATCTAAAAGGCTTCGGGTTAATCCCTGAGCTAATAGGACGATTGCCGGTGCTTACCCATCTTGATCCACTGGATGCCGATGTTTTAAGGGCCATTCTTGTTCAACCTAAGAACGCTATCATCAAACAATATCAGCAACTTTTTGAAATTGAAAACATTCGCCTCGTAATTGAGGAAGAAGTGTACGACTTTATTGTTGAAAAAGCAATTGACTTTAAACTTGGCGCAAGGGGTTTGCGATCAATTTGTGAAGCATTGTTGACAGACGCTATGTTTGAACTGCCTTCAAATCCCGAAACCCGTGATTTTCAATTGACACTGGAATACGCAACCAATAAATTCAATCAGTCAAAGTTAAGCCAGCTTAAGATCGCGAGCTGACCATATAATATCCTAAAGAAACGAGGCGACTTTAGGATCGCCTTTTTTTGGCTCTACTTTTAATCAATGGGGGTCGATTACCCAACCTTAAAGTGCAACCCCTATGAAATAGAAAGGAGGCCGAAGCCTCCTATCTTGTCGTGAACCTAATTTATGAAACAAACCAACTGTCTTAAAATTTATAACTCATCCGAGTCAACAATTACAATTGCATTAAATGGGATCTTGTTAAGTTGTTCTCTACTCATAGTCGTCTGATTTAGTGGGTTAACTGATCTGATTAACAAGTCAAAACTAAAACACGGTAAAATATTCTCCATTACACCATTTTTAAATTTGTGACCCTGTTTTATTCACAACCAAACAAAGCAATAGATATAAATCAATGTATATTTGAGTTTCCCACCAATAGTATTGACTCTTTGTAACGTTATGTGACATTAGCGACTATTTAATTATAAAGGCTCTAACCTCTCTCGAGGACAATCCCGGCTGGCAATTGTGCAAAAAATATTTTATCTATTGGTTGTATCTTCTAAGATTATTATTATGTTTGTGACAGGTAAGTATTCAAAATAGCGATTTCCCCATTGAGACTTTAGACACTACTGGCCTTTTAAACTCTAATTATAAAGGACACTCAAACCCGAGGACTATGAAAAATTTGATCGAAATCAGTAAGGTTGTGACCAAAAAGAGGATTTCAAAGATTGAAATCTTCGATAAAAGCCTTCTGAACAAAAAAGAAAGCAAGTTCAATGAGTTTTACGAAGGGCTTGTTACCGATAAATTTATATCTGATGAAGAGGCAGCCATGTATCTCTACAATACTTCTCCGCTTGATGACAAGTATCGTCAGTTGAAATCAAGGTTCTCAAAACGGTTGTTGAACACATTATTTTTTCTCGACAGCAATGATCCCTCATTTTCTGATTATCACAGGGCAAATTATACCTGCAATAAAAACTGGGCACAGATAAGAATATTGTTGAACAGCGGTGCAAGAAATGCTGCGATCAAGATCGCTTCCAAAACCTTAGCAGTTGCTATTACATACCGGTTTTCAGATATTATATTAAACTGTTCAAGAATTTTGATGAATCATGCCAGCCTGAACGGAAATGATAAGGAATATGATGAATATGCTGCTTTAACTCATAAAGCATTAAAAAGCCTTGAAGAGGAGATTAAAGCAGAAGAAATGTACCAAAGGCTAACGATCAATTTTTCATCCTCGGCATTTACGCCATCCGAGCTCTCTGGAACTGCAGAGAAATATTTTAATGAAGTAACAAAACTATGTGAACAGTCGGATAGCTATATCCTCCATTTTTTAAAATATCAAATTTGGATTTTATATACACAGGTGATAGCAGATTTTAAACAAACAATTAAAGTATGCGAAGCCGCAGAAAAATACCTTGTCGACAATCCCAATTTTAATCAGAATATAAAACTTGCAAACCTCGCATTGATAAAGATAAGTTCATACCTGCAGCTGCGTGATTATGAAAACGGAAGAGTAAATGCGGAAAAATGTTTAGAGCTTGTTCCGGAAGGAAGTAATAACTGGTTCGTTTTTCTTGAATATTATTTCCTTTTGGCCATGCATACTGAAAATTATATTAATGCTGCAGGCATTTATTTAAAAGTGATAAACCATCAGCGTTTTGCTTATACTAATGAAGAGCGGAAAGAAAAATGGAAAATATTTGAAGCCTATATCAATTATATTTTTGAAACTGAAAACCTCGACCGTGAGTTGTTGACCAACGACCCAACCAAAAGGAAATTCAGGTTGCTCAAATTCCTGAATGAGGTTCCTAATTTCACCAAGGATAAAAAAGGATATAACGTTTCCATTCTGGTAATCCAGGTGATCTATATGCTTGAAAAAGGAGAGTATACCGGCATAATCAATCGCTCAGAAGCATTGAATGTTTATTGCAGCAGGTATTTAAGAAAAGATGATTCTTACCGAAGCAGTTGTTTTTTAAAAATGTTGCTTACACTTGTAAAAGAAGACTTTGGTTATGAACGCACCAAGCAAATGGCCCAGAAATATCTCCGGAAATTAAATGAGGGTGATCCCAACGGAAATACCATGGTGAATGAATGGGAAATAATTCCCTATGAAATTTTATGGGATAAAGTATTGAATCGTCTGAAAAATAAAGTAGCTAATTATAGAAACTGATCTATAAAAAATCAAGCAGGGGAAATTTTTTATCAAGCACTAAACTTTGATCCACATTCAGCCATTTATCAATCAGCGTAGCATATACGCTTCTGAAATCCATCTGATAAACCAGGTCGCCATCAACAAGGTTTTTAAGATCGGGCATATCGTTCATCATTCCGCCCTGTTTTAATCCGCCACTTATGAGATAAATATTATTCGCAGTGCCATGGTCTGTGCCTTTGCCTGCATTTTCTTCCACCCTCCTGCCAAATTCAGAAAAGGTCATGATCATGGTGTCCTTAAATTTATTGGCAGACTTTAGATCATTACAAAATATTTTTAATGTATCAGCATAGGTTTTTAACTGCCGCTCCTGCTGACCCCGCTGTAAGGCATGTGTATCAAATCCACTCAGCGAAACATAATAAACCGAAGTATTTGTTTCGGCAATAATAAGTTCGGCGATGGTTTTCATTTGTTTCCCAAATTCACCCGCGGGATACACGGAAGTGGTAGCATATTTTGTTGACTGGTCATAAATATAATCCGTACTTTCAGCCGTGTCGGACAATAATTTATGGAGGTATTCAACATTATGATGCTCATCTTCATATGGAGAATAATTATGAGCGATGTTATCGATATATGGATTTTTATTTACGTTTTTTAACTGCTTCGGATCTCTTACCGCATATCCACTCATTAAATTACCCTTAAGCGCTAAACTCAAACTATCATCAATCTCCATTGCATAATGCGGTTTCGCACAATTATTATTGCAAGTGGAATCCAACACCCGCCCTATCCATCCAGTTTGTAAATAAATATTTTCATCGCTGGCCGTATGCCAAATGTCCATCGACCTGAAATGAGAACGATTTGGATTCGGATAACCAACACTGTTGATCAACACTACGTCACCATTAAAAAAGAGATCTGCTAATCCCTGCAAATTATAATTCATTCCGATATCATCACTCAAATGAATAAGCTCATCTTTTGAGTAACCAATATTGGGTCTGTTTTTATGATAAAGGTCATCGGTGAATGGTACGATGCAATTCAATCCGTCGTTGCCTCCGCTGAACTGAATGACCACTAATACTTTGGGTCGTATATCAGCAGGCAAAAATGCGGTAGACGCTTTCAGAAATCTAGGCATGAATAAACTCGCAGAGGCAAGACTTGAATATTTAATAAAATCCCTTCTTGTGTTTTTCATAATTAAATTAATTGAAATTCAGGTAACGACATTACTAATCCTATAGTACTGACAATTCTTTTCTCCTCAGTAGAATGATCTACATATTTTTTAATCAGGTCCCTATTGATCTTATTTGTTGGCGATTGGATAAATGTTTCAATAACCGCATCCGCCAACGCTTCATCTTTTACGTTTTTGAAAATTGAAATTATTTTCGACCAATCGGAATAGACCTCCGCTTTCTTTTTCGTTTTCACCATGGTTCCCTCTTCCGACACATCTTCAAATTCCGGTTTGGGTCTAATATCAAAACCACCATCTTCAATAATTTTTACGGGCATGTTCATTCGCAATGTGAGTGTTGAACTATCCACCCAGTTTCTTCCACCCGGCCATCCAGCTACATTTGGTGGAAAAAATAAAACCTGTCCGAGCACTTTTTGGAGATTCAACTGAGCCTTTTCTTCCTTAAAATCCAACGCTACCAGTTTTTTATACCTCAGCAATAATTCAACTGGAGAAGCGATCCTTGACCCAATATTCTTTTCATCATAAAACCAATCAGCAGTAAAAATTGATCTCATCAATTTAGTAATATCATAACCGGATGCATAAAAATCATCGGCAAGTTTTTCTATTACTTCCTTGTCAGGAATTTCATTCACATATTCCTTATAGATCTTGGTGACTACATATCTCGATGTTTGTTTTTCCTTTAAAAGAATATTGATAATATCTTCACCCTTGAATTTCCCTTTTTGATTTAAAAATTCTTTTTCCCCGTCATCGTGGTCCTTTTCAATGAATTCAAACTGGCCTTTTCTATTTACAGTCCAGCCGGTGAAGGCACGGGCTGCTTCTTTAATATCTTTCTCAGTATATATATTTCCTTCTCCCAGTGTAAATAATTCCATCACTTCCCTTGCAAAATTTTCGTTTGGTGCATCCTTTTTATTCTGTTGATTATTTAAATAAAGAATCATTGCCGGGTCACGGGCAATTGCATGCAATAATTTATCAAATTTTCCAAGTGCATGTTTTCTCAATGTATTATTTTGCACCTGTTGTAAGTAGGCTAGCTGAGAGGATGTTGCAAAATGGTCATGCCAGAAGATGGTCATCTTTTCACGAAGGCCGGCATTAGTTGCTGCGATCATTTTTATCCATTCATTATTCAATGATCGCATTTGCTCTGGCGATCGAAGTATCATTATCAATATCCTGATGCTCGAAACATTTTTTCCTTTTGCGGGATCTTCAAGGTAATTGAGATTCCTGAATTGTTTTGAAGAATCAAAAAGGTCATCTACTAATTTATGTATTTGTAGATTCACTTTCTGTTTAATGACGGCCGGATGTTCACCAAAGGCCGCCCTTAAATAAAGATGCTGGACTTTCTGTTGCTGACTTGCCATAGATAGTAGTTAATTGCCCAAAAACAAACCCTATGCCACCAATACCATTGATCATATGACCAATAAGATCTGATGTGGTTTAATAAGATAGTTTCGTTTTTTATATGATGTATAAAGGGGTCAATTTGTTACATAGGTTCATTAAATTTGCCATTCACATTTTATGGAACACCAAAAAATTACCACTAAACAGGTTAAGGAATTATTGGCTATCGCCACAAAATTAAAAATCAATTCGCCCGTCTCCCCTACTGAAGCTGAAAAGATCATTCATTTTCAAATCAACGATAAACAAACAAAATTTCAGAAATTCCTTACACATATTGCACTTCCAGGGTCAATTGTGCTGGGGATGACAATGGCCGGTTTCCCTGCATTTTATACAAACCTCATAACCCATTTACCGGCTTGGACAAACATGAAACCCAATTTATTAAATGCGGTTGATTATGTTTGGTCAATTATAGGCAAACCCGTTAAACAACCAAATATTATTTATCATATACCAAACGTAATCCTATATTCTTTTGGTGTTCTTGGGGTGAAAAAATTATTTGAATACCTGAGGAAAAAAACATGGCTCGATAAAGTTATTGAAGCAAAATCAACGCTGAAAAATTTAATGGAGCAGGGAAAATTAAATTATAATCTCAACGACGGCCATAGCCTTTTATTTATTGGTGAGGGAGATTTTATAGGGCAGCAATTTTATATGAACAACAAGCCTGGTGATGCGGTGATTTTATCCGGAAAAGCGCAGAATTATACTGCCCATTGGCTGAAATACGATCCCCATCTTTCATTTAATTCGCTGCAACAAACACTTGATCTGGCAGATGCCTATAATTGCGGAGAATATATTTTATTCCCAATTATCGATACAGAAATATTTTTACCGGGACCAGGTAAATATGACCTTTCGCCGGAAAAAACAGAAGTGATGATACAGGCGATCCGCGATATTGAACGAATAAAAGAGTGGCCACCAAAACGCATCATTATTGTTGGTGATAAAAAACAGCAAAGCTCGATCAGAACGGAAACGATTTCAGCTATTGTTGATGGAACTTCCGATAGCATTTCGCTTGAAACAATTAAAAACCGGTTTGAAAAAATCATTATAATTGACCCTACCGACCTGGTTATTGAAACGATTTTAAAAAAATATCCCGGTAGAAAGATCCTTTTCCGCTCATCAATAGACGGGGGTGCTGAGTATAAAAAAAGATTTTATGAGCGACTCGGTGAATCGGGCTACCAGGATAATCCTGAAAATGATTATTCGCTGGTAGTGGGATACGACCTTTACGAAGAGCAAATAGAACGCGAATCAATCGCAACCAATCTCCAGGAATACGTGCCTGTTGTTTTATCACGAGAAGTATATGACGCTTTAATAAGAAACGGATATTCGAAGGAAGATTTTATTTATGTTCCCGAAATTGTATTGGACAATTTGAGGATACAGGCCGAGGGAAATTAACCTGTAGTATTATTTATTTCCTGAGGGTGACTCTAATATATCCATAAGAGTTAGCAGGAATGATACCAGTAAATTTTTCTCGTTTTATTTCATTCACCTCATAACTTGGCTTGCTTTCTTTACCCATATATCCGGTAGTACCTGCGGCACTATATAAATGTTTGCCAGAAACATAATTAATAACTGCCGATTCAATTTCAATTTTTCCATAGTCAATTAATGCTTCATAGGCTTCGTCCAAATTTGTAAAGTATAAACAAATTTCACCGTCTTCATCTTCATGCAGGATAAACTTTTCATTTCTTTTTAATTGTTCACCATTTTCTACCTCTGCGGCGAGAACATAAGAATAATAACCTATCCTTTTCAACATTGGATTTGATTTACTATCCGCTTTGGTGCTTTTTGAGATCATTCCATACTTATCAGGACTAACTCCGTTGTGTACGCAAAAATATTCAATGTCGTTTCGCAATTCCACCATTTCCTTAAATTGCCAAGCGCCGTTCACAATTGTATTATTCAGGTATTCTGATGGTTTGGTATTCCATTCAGTTATCCATATGACCTTATTTTTAAATTGCTGATGGGCATAATCGATCCCATCTTCCAATAATTTTTTGGTGAGCAACACATCTGCTGCTTTTTTGTATGCCTTTTCCAATTCCGGATTGTTTTTTCCCTCATCAAAATCGGAACGAAGCGGAATCATATTATAAACTTCTTCCAGCTCTCTTGTTGTGTAATAATAATGCAATATCACCGCGTCATAATCACCTTTATATGCCGCCAATGCTTCATTCCATTTTTCGATATCCTTCCTGCCAGTATTAGCTCCTGCAACAATTCCTTTTTTTATTTGCGGAAATTCCTTTTCGATCAACTTAAATATCGGTTCGAAATCATCTGCGTATTCATTAAATGATGCATATTTGCCATAAACTTCATTACCAGCCTCTACACCAACAACCTTCACATTATTCTGCATTAAATATTTTATTGTCAGCATATTTGCTTCAGGCGTACTGTTCAACACGTTCAGTACATATAGAACAGTCATGTCGGGAAACGTTTTTTGCAGCTGGATAAGATCATCAAGGTAGGAATGATTTGGCTGCTCCGAGGTTTTTCTCAACCATTTTTCCAAACCATTTCCATCTTCATCAAAACCTGATTTTTCAAACCAGGTGCTTATATTTTCTGCCGACATGCCCCAACCCTTCCTTACATTAAAGGGGTCATGGAATTTTGATATCGCTCCGCCAGGTACCCTGATCGTGAATGGCTGATGCATATCTTTTAAATATTGCTCAACATCCGCATCGTAATTTTCAAAAAATCCGGCACCATTAAATCCCAGGTTTTGGGCACACAGGTTGCCTGAGATTAGGACCAGAATAAATAATAGTTTTCTCATTATCATTTTTTTTGCTAACTCTGCGTAAAATTCAGCTATAAAATCAAATGCCGTGCCCGTTGAAAAATATTTCCTGCAAAAATAATTTAATAAGCATTCCGGTAATAATTATTATCCTGTTAATTTCCTTTTCGGGTAATGCCCAACAGCTTGTGTTATTACCGCAATCAGGTAACGCATATGTTCCATTGGATGGATTTTCTAATCACCTCGTCGACAGAATGGATATTCAATATGATTTGAGCTACCAATACCTGCATACAGCCGTAAAGCCTTATTTGAGAGAACAGGTGGCGCAACTTAACCAGGCTTATAAAACCTCCGACTCTTTGACCTTGTATGATCAGTTCAATGTAAATTATTTATGCGTCGATAACCCGGAATTTTGCAAGTGTTCAGATAAAAACTATTTTAATGGCAATCTGTTTAAGTTTCTTTATCCCGAACCATCCGTATTTTATCAATTTTTTACTGTGCAGATCAACCCGGTAATTCATACAGAATTTGGATTTACATCAGACACTTCCAATCTGAAATTCGTAAATACCAGGGGAATTGAACTGAGGGGCAGTGTTGACAATAAGGTTGGATTTTATTTTTATGCAACAGATAACCAGGCTGCATTTCCGCAATATGTTCAGGATCGCATTGATGCCAGCTCACGAGTAGTGCCCGGAGAGGGAACTTCTAAATTATTTAAAACTGAGGGAGTGGATTATTTATCTGCTCATGGGTACTTTACATTTAATGCAACTAAAAATATAGCATTTCAATTCGGGCAGGATAAAATTTTTATTGGCGATGGCATCAGGAGCATGATATGGAGCAATAATTCGAAAGATCAGTTGTTCCTTAAAATCAATACCAAAATTTGGCGGGTCAACTATATGAATTATTTTACTGAGCTGGCGAATTACGACGGATCAAATATTTATAATAGCCTTGTCCATAAAAAATATGCTGCAATGCACCACCTTAGCATACCAATTACCAAAAAATTAAATATCGGTTTATTTGAATCGGTAATTTTTGACAGGACCGGTCTTTACGGCGCTGAAAAAGGATTTGAATTAAATTACCTGAATCCTGTAATTTTTTACCGTGCGGTGGAAAGCGGATTAGGCAGCAGCGACAATGTATTGCTTGGCATGAATTGGAAATGGAATTTTTTACACAGCTTTTCATTTTACGGACAGTTTGTTTTAGATGAGCTGGTTTTTGATGAATTGATTTCGGGTGATGGATGGTGGGGAAATAAATATGCGGCGCAGGCAGGATTGAAATATATCAACGCATTCACAATGCCACATTTTGATATTCAAGTGGAGCACAATATGGCCAGGCCGTATACGTATAGCTACGAAGATGAGAATGGATCCAGCTACACCCACTATGGGCAGGCAATAGCACATCCGTTGGGCGCTAATTTTAAAGAAAACATTGTTTCACTTTGGTACCAACCTGCAGGGAGGTTTACCATCTCCAATAATTTTATTTATTCCACATTTGGAAGCGACACATCAGGCAGTAACTGGGGCGGGGATATTTTTCTTGATTATAATTCATATGAACAGGAGTTTGGAAATTCTGTTGGCCAGGGAGTTGAAAATAACCTGATGCTAAATGATCTTATTCTCTCATGGCAGGCCTGGCATAATATATTTATTGACGGGAGATTTACTTTCAGGAAACTCGACAGCGAGCTGGATATCATGGATTCAAAACAAATGTATTTTTCTATAGGGGTTCGGGCGAATGAAGTGTTGAAATACTTTTACTTTTAGAGCCGCTCTTTTAATTCCACCAGGAACTGTTTTATTTTTTTTAATGATTCAACAGTATGAAAATGTGTTTCAGTTTGTGGTAAACCATTCTTTAATTTTTCTTTTAC
>JBIOHA010000009.1:0-22841 GCA_044448625.1 Chitinophagales bacterium
ACACATATACACCTATACACATAAACACAAAATGAAATATATTCTCGCCCTCGACCAAGGCACAAGCTCCTGCCGAACAATCCTGTTTAATGAACATCTTGAAGAAATTGCGAAATCTCAAAGAGAATTCAAACAAATATTTCCAAACCCCGGTTGGGTTGAACATGATCCGAATGAAATTTGGGAAACACAATTATTTACGATCCGCGATGCAATTAACAATTCAGGTATCAATATGGAAGATATTGCTGTGATAGGTATAACAAATCAAAGAGAGACAGTTGTGGTGTGGGAGAAGAATTCAGGGAAGCCGGTTTACAATGCATTAGTTTGGCAGGACCGAAGAACAGCTCATATTTGTGATGAACTGAAAGCAAAGGGACTTGAAAACTATATTGCAGAAAATACAGGATTGGTTATTGATGCCTATTTTTCTGCGACCAAAATAAAATGGATATTGGATAATGTAGATGGTGCAAGAATAAAAGCCGAAAATGGAGAACTACTTTGCGGAACAATTGATACATGGCTTATTTGGAAATTAACCAAAGGAAAAATACATGCAACTGATTACAGCAATGCCTCCCGCACCATGTTATTTAATATCAGGAATTTGAAGTGGGATGATAAGCTGTTGAATGAATTAAATATTCCGCGTTTGATGTTGCCGGAAGTAAAAAATTCAATTGATGATTTTGGTTTTGCCGATATTAATGGGAAACAAATTCCGATAAAAGGTGTAGCTGGTGATCAGCAGGCAGCTTTGTTCGGACAACAATGTTTTGAAAAAGGCGATGCAAAAAATACTTATGGTACAGGTTGTTTTATGCTCATGAATATTGGCGACGAGTTCATTTCTTCAAAATCAAAACTGCTGACCACCATTGCCTGGGGCATTGATAATAAAATTACCTATGCACTGGAAGGTTCGGTATTTATTGGTGGTGCCGTGATACAATGGTTGCGTGATGAACTTCAAATAATCAGATCAAGTGAAGAATCCGAAATCATGGCCGCTTCCTTAAAAGATAATGGTGGTGTTTATTTTGTTCCGGCATTTACAGGTTTGGGAGCTCCTCATTGGGACATGCACGCAAAAGGAATGATAACAGGTTTAACCCGCGGCACAAATAAAAATCATATTGTCCGTGCTGCACTGGAAAGTATTGCTTACCAGACAAAAGATATTTTTAATGCCATGCAAAACGATTCCGGCATTCAATTAAATGCCCTAAAAGTAGATGGCGGCGCTGCGTTAAACAATTGGTTGATGCGATTTCAGGCAGATATTCTGCAGGTGCCGGTAATAAAATCAGAAAATGTTGAAGCTACCGCCATAGGAGCGGCAATGTTGGCGGGAATTGGGGTGGGGATATTTTCAAAAGATGACTTGAAAATAAAAAGTAATAAGTTTAAACGTTTTGATCCTGAATTGGAGACACTTGTAAGTAAAAAACTTTTCGACGAGTGGAATGCGGCATTAAAAAAAATACTCACCTGATTCTGGATACTTGATACTTGATACTTGATACCTGATACAAGTTACTTGATACTTGATCCAGATTCCTGGTTCCTGGTTACTGATTCCTGATTCCTGATTCTGTTACTATCTTTGCCAAAAATTATAAAATGAACTATGATGTTATTGTGATCGGAAGCGGACCAGGTGGCTACGTGGCAGCGATACGTGCGGCACAACTTGGACTTAAAACCGCTATCATTGAGAAAGCCGAACTCGGTGGAATTTGTCTGAACTGGGGATGTATCCCTACCAAAGCCTTATTGAAAAGCGCCAATGTATTTGAATATTTAAAACATGCTTCCGACTACGGAATTAAAGTAGGTGAATCTTCGGCAGACTTCGGGTCGATGATAAAAAGGAGCCGGGATGTTGCAGGTGGAATGAGCAAAGGGGTTACTTTTTTAATGAAGAAAAATAAGATTGATGTTATTGAAGGAGCGGCAAAAATTAAACCCGGAAAAAATATCGATGTAACAGATGCCTCAGGAAAAAAAACAACTTATATTGCAAAACATATTATCATCGCTACCGGTGCACGTTCAAAAGAAATGCCTGCATTTAAACAGGATGGTAAAAAAATAATTGGTTATCGAGAAGCAATGTCGCTGCCCAATCAACCTAAAAAAATGATCGTTGTGGGAGCCGGAGCAATTGGTGTTGAATTTGCCTATTTCTATAATTCCATTGGCACCGATGTTACGATTGTTGAATTCATGAACAGGTTAACACCGGTTGAAGATGAAGAGGTTTCAAAAGAACTCGCCCGCAATTTTAAAAAACAGGGAATTAAAATAATGACAGAATCATCTGTTGAAGCAGTGGATACTTCAGGTGATGGTTGTAAAGTAAAAATTAAAACAGCAAAAGGTGAAGAGATCTTGGAATGTGATATTGTATTAAGTGCAGTTGGTGTTGTTTCAAATCTTGAAAATATCGGGTTGGAAGAAACAGGTATTAAAACAGAAAAGGGAAAAATACCGGTTGATAAATATTATAAAACAAATGTGGAAGGATATTATGCAATTGGTGACATCACTCCTGGTCCTGCGTTAGCGCACGTTGCAAGTGCAGAAGGGATTACCTGTGTTGAAGCAATTGCCGGGTTAAAACCTGAATCGATAGATTATAATAATATTCCTGGATGTACTTATTGTTCGCCAGAGATCGCCAGCGTAGGATATACGGAAACAGCTGCAAAAGCCGCGGGATATGAATTGAAGATCGGGAAATTTCCATTTACAGCCAGTGGTAAAGCAAAAGCCGCAGGTGCACCTGAAGGATTTGTAAAAGTGATTTTCGATGCAAAATACGGCGAATTTTTAGGTGCACATATGATCGGTGCAAATGTAACTGAATTCATTGCTGAAGTTGTCGCCGCAAGAAAATTAGAATCAACCGGTCACGAAATAATTAAAACAATTCACCCGCATCCAACCATGAGTGAAGCATTGATGGAAGCAGCGGCGGCGGCGTATGGTGAGGTGATTCATTTGTGATTTGAAAAGATTGAGCCTGTCTGCCGGCGGCGCCAGGCAGGCAAGATTGAGCAAGATTGAGCAAAATTAAATTCCCAAATTTTGTTCAATTTTGTTTAATAATTAAATTGTACTTTCCTTTTTATGACTGACTTCCTGAAAATTTATTCTTCAACAGAAATTCATTCCCGCACACGTCATCGGAAAGGTGAAACAAAATTGGGTGATGTTGTTCAAACGCTTAATGTAAATAATCCATGGATTGAGGAATTAATAAAATCGACAGCAAAATTTGTTGTACTGGGATTGCCAGAAGACATTGGTGTTCGGGCCAATTATGGAAGGGGTGGTGCATATGCCGCATGGAAACCAAGTCTCGATTTTCTCATCAATATGCAGAGCAATGAATTTTTAAAAGGCGATGAGATCCTGATACTAGGTCATATTCATTTTACTGATTTAATGGAACGCTGCAACGAACTCGACCTGAAATTGGAAGAGGATATGGTAAAGGCACGTGAATTAGTTTCGGAAGTTGATGAGCGAGTTTTTTCAGTGGTAACAGAGATCGCAAAAACCGGCAAAATTCCAATAATAATCGGTGGCGGTCATAACAACGCTTATCCGATCATTAAAGCAATGCATATGGCAACTGGTGTCAGGCATTTTAATGTGATCAATTGTGATCCGCACAGCGATATCAGGCCGATGAATGGCAGGCATAGCGGCAACGGATTTCATTATGCATTGAGCGAAGATCATCTTTATAAATATGCCGTATTCGGATTACATGAATCCTATAATATTAATACTGCAATGGAATTATTCCATAAAAATCATAAGCGCCTGCACTATGAAACCTATGATGATATTTTTGTTCGTGAATCGATCAATTATTTTGATGCACTGAAAAATTGTTTCGATTTTATTATAGAAAAAGAACAGGGAAATAAAAACTATGTTGGTTTGGAAGTTGATCTCGATTCAATTCAAAATGTGCCGGTAAGTGCACGAACACCAAGCGGTATGTTGCCGATAGATGTGCGGAAATTTGTATGGCATGCTGCAGAAAACCTGAATTGCGCCTATTTACATATTGCTGAAGGTGCACCTGTGCTGGCACATAAACAAATGGATAATAAAACCGGGAAACTGATCGCTTACCTGATAACAGATTTTATTAAGTCGAGGAACGCGGTTTAAATAACAGCTGGAGTAGCGCTTTATTTCACACAGAGGCGCTGAGATCGCAGAGGAATATTCAGAACAACATAATAATAGTTTAAACTCAATTCAATGAAATTTATTATTCAATTAGAAGAAGCGGGTATGTTTTTACTCGCGGTATTTTTATTTTATTTCCAATCTGATTTTTCAGGATGGATATTTTGGGCGCTCCTAATTACTCCAGACATTAGTATGCTGGGATATTTGATCGATACAAAAGTTGGTGCATTTACCTATAATTTGATACATCATAAATTGGTGGGAATTCTTATCTATATCGCTGGAATTTATTTTACCATTCCTGAATTGCAACTCGCCGGTTTGATATTATTCGCCCACTCAAGCATGGACCGTGTTTTTGGATATGGTTTAAAATATCCAGATAGTTTCCAGCATACGCATTTGGGGATGATCGGAAAGAAGTAGAAAAAATGCGGACTGCGGAATGAACCTGCCAACCGGCAGGCAGGCAAAAATGCGGAATGATGATCCCGCCTCGAGCATCCAGCATCAGCTGTTTATCGGCCGTTCATTGACACATTTTCACATCGGTTCATTTGGTTTTTCCATTTTCCGTTTTACCTTTGTGAATGAACGTTCATTCATAATGAAAGCGAACCGAAAAGAACATATTACTACTATTGCCCTGGAACTCTTTGCTGCCAACGGTTATGGGAATACTTCCATCGCAGCTATTGCCAACAAAGCCGGGGTGGCACAGGGACTTTTATATAACTTTTTTCCTTCCAAAGAAGCGTTGCTTCATGCCATACTTGACAAAGGTTTTGCAGAAATAAAGCTTTCGATGGAAGGATATGTGAGAGAAAAGGATCCCCAAAAAGCGATCATAAATCATATTGAACAAACATTTCAATTGGTGGAGAAAAACAAACATTACTGGAAATTATTCCATTCAATAAAATTACAGGACAGGGTGCAGGAATATCTCGACTCAACCTATGCCGGCGCTAAGCAATTTATTATAAAAACATTGTCGGATAACTTCAGGAAGCTAAAATATAAGTCACCGGTGTTGGAGGCCAAACTGTTTTTCGCAATGATGGATGGCCTGGTAATTCATTACCTGATGGATGAAGCGGAATTTCCTTTAAAAGAAATAAAAAAGCATATCATTAATAAATATACACTATGAATACAGACTGGCTGAACAGATCAGAATATCCATTTGAACACAAATATTTTCCGGTCAACGGAGTGAACCTGCATTATCTAGATGAGGGAAAAGGCGATGTTGTTTTATTTGTTCACGGAACTCCGTCGTGGAGCTTTGAATTCAGGTATGTTATCCGGGAATTGTCGAAGGAGTATCGCTGCGTTGCGATCGATCATATCGGATTCGGCTTATCCGATAAACCTGCACAATATGATTATTCTATTCAAAATCATGCGGTAACTTTGACAAAATTTATTGATCATCTCCAGTTGAAGAATATCAATCTCCTGGTTCATGATTTTGGCGGACCGATCGGGCTAAAATATGCGACCGGTCACCCTGAAAATATTCATAAGCTCATCATTTTAAATACCTGGTGCAAAAGCATTGAGCAGGAACCCGAATTTAAAAAAATGAGATCAATTCTTGGAAGTCCGCTCCTGCCGTTTTTATACAGGTATCTGAATTTTTCACCGCGATATATTCTCCCTGCAGCCTTTGGCGAAAGAACCAGGCTAACAAAAGAAATTCACCACCATTATTTAAAACCGTTTGCCAAACCTTCAGAAAGAAATGGCGTCGTTGCATTTGCACGATCCCTATTAAATGACCAGCAATGGTTTGAAACAATTTATAACGATCTGCATAAAATTTCGTGGAAGCCAACACTCTTAATCTGGGGAATGAAAGATCAGTTCATTACCGAAAAGTATTTGAATATCTTAATTGATGAATTTAAAGATGCCGAAGTAATTAAATACGAAGACGCCGGGCATTTTGTACTGGAAGAAAAAAGTATGGTGGCGGCACCTGTGATAGGAGAATTTTTAAGTAACATATTTAAATAAAAAAAGCGGGCCAGATATCCGACCCGCTCCCTTAAAACATTAAAACGTCAGTCAACATTATCGTGTAAAAAAGAGTTATTCTTTTTCAATTCCGGCCCGTTATCTCCATCCACCAGGTTGTATTTAGAAAGATTGGTTTCTCTTGCATCAGGAGTTTCTTCCAGGTCGACATTTCTTCTTAAATAAGCTGGCACTTTTTCTATTTCATCGAGATTGCTGTTGGAAAGTTTCATGCTCATACTTTTTAACCTGTTAATCCGGTCGTTGCTCTGGTTGTTTACCATTCCCATTTTATCTTCATTGGTGATCAGCGACTGTGGTTCAACTTTACTTACAACTGGCTTCACCTCTTCTTTTTTAACAACAGAATCACTATGATGTTCTCTTGTTTCTTTTTTAATTTCGAAAACCGGTTCATCTTTTTTCTCCTCAACAGGTTTGATCTCCTCTTTTAATTCCATCTTAATTTCTTCCTTAGGCTCGTCATATACGATCGCATCTGCTTCAATATTTTCTGCTACTATTTCAGTGATCGGCGTCTCACTATTTATTTCTTCAGGTACCCCAACCGGTATGTCGGCGTTTTGTTCATTAATTACTTCACCTGTATTGCCATAGAGATCAAAATCAAAACTAAACTGCATTGGGTTGGCCTCTTTATTCTCAATCGGTTTTTCTTCGTATTTAGTTTCTCCTTTTAATTTTATCTTGTATTGTGGTTCATCAACGGCAACGTCATTATCAATTTCGTTATTTGTTGTTACTTCTTTTTTATTTATTAACTCATTTGTATTTATATGCGTGATCTTATAAGTATTTTGCTTGATGCGGTGATTACGCTGTTCAATTGTTTCAAAACCAGTGGCAATTACTGTTACCATCAATTTATCACCAAGTGATTCATCGGTGCAATTCCCCCAAATAATATCGCAATCATTTCCTGCAGAATCCTGCACATAATCGGTGATCTCTGCAATTTCATCCATTAATACTGGTTTGATCCCCGATGAAATATTCAATAAAATATTTCTTGCTCCGCGAATATCATTATCATTTAACAGTGGTGATTCCAATGCACTAATCACAGCATTTAAAGCACGGTCGGTACCTTCAGCAGATCCTGATCCCATTATCGCTAATCCGCTGTCACGCAATACCGTTTTCACATCTTCAAAATCAACATTCACATAACCGGGCACCGTAATTATTTCCGCAATTCCTTTTGCAGCAGTAGTTAATATATCATCTGCTTTTGCAAATGCTTCGTTCCATGCGAGGTTACCAAACATTTCACGCAATTTATCATTCGACACAATTAATATTGCATCAACATAATGCTTTAATGTTTCCAAACCTTCAAACGCCTGCGATTTTCTTCTTTTACCTTCAAAGCCAAAAGGAACCGTAACAATACCAATGGTTAATATGCCCATTTCTTTTGCAAGCTTCGCAATTACGGGCGCACCGCCTGTTCCTGTACCGCCGCCCATACCTGCGGTTATGAAAACCATTTCAGTATTTTTCTCAAGCAGCGCTTTTATTTCCTGCAAACTTTCCATCGTTGCATTTTGCCCAACACTTGGATGCGAACCGGCTCCTCTTCCTTTGGTCAATGTTGGTCCCAATTGGATTTTATTTGGAACCGGACTCATCTCCAACGCCTGATGATCGGTATTGCATATTACAAAATTCACATCTTTTATGCCCTGCATAAACATATGGTTTACAGCGTTTGAGCCGCCACCTCCAACACCAATAACTTTTATTATTGATGATTGTTCTTTTGGTATGTCGAAAATCATTTTGTAGCGCTTTTAATAATTTGTTAATTTGTTAATTGTTGCTCGTAAACTCGCGGAACAGCCATGGCCACAAAGGCGCAAAGGCTCGAAGGTTCTCTAAGTTTTATTAAAATTTATTTTATCTGTTTACTGATTTGTTTAATCCTGTACCTATTCCAATTTTTAAACAATTTTGAATTCTTTGCGGCTTTGTGTCTTTGCGCCTTTGCATTTATTTAAAATCCGACACATCATCTTCCTCAAACCATTTCCTCGTATTGGATAACATACTTTTCAGCCAGCCTGGTTTTTCGTTTTTGTTTCTTTCGTGTTTCATTTCCGGTTCTTCAACTGATGTTTCAAATTCAACTTCAACATTGTTATGATGTGTTTCGTGATCCACCTGTCCTTTTTCGTTTGATCCGTTCAATTGATCGTGTTTATTAAGCTGAATGGATTCTTCGTTGTTTTTATAATTCCTGTCCTCAAATCCTTTCAATATCAAACCAACACCGGTTGCATACATCGGATGGCGGATATCATCCCCTTTTGATTTGGATAAGTGTTCGGTTGGGTATCCAACTCTTGCATCCATTCCTGTGATATAAGAAACAAGCTGAACAATATGTTTTAATTGAGCACCTCCTCCGGTTACTACAATTCCGCCAATCAATTTTTTATGATGTCCTGAAAGTTTAATTTCGTAATAAACATGTTCCAATATTTCTTCCATCCTCGCCTGGATAATTCTCGCCAGGTTTTCTACTTTTATTTCTTTTGGTTCGCGACCTTTTAATCCGGTGATGGAGATGATCTCATTATCTTCAGTTTCAGTAGCAAGCGCAGAACCGAATTTTACTTTAAGTATCTCCGCCTGATTTTTCATGATCATGCATCCCTCTTTAATATCTTCAGTGATAATATTTCCACCCAAAGGAATTACAGCGGTATGCCTTATAATTCCATCCTGGAAAATTGCGATATCTGTTTTGCCTCCTCCAATATCAACCAAAGCAACACCCGCTTCTTTTTCTTCTTCGCTTAATACCGATTCAGATGAAGCAAGTGGTTCGAGAATGAGGTCAATAACTTTTAATCCTGCTTTCTCAACACATTTAAAAATGTTTTTTGCCGCAGCAATTTGTCCCGTGATGATATGAAAATTCGCTTCAAGACGAACACCGTTCATTCCTATCGGATCTCTGATTCCCAATTCACCATCAACAATAAATTCCTGTGGAAGCACATGAATTATTCTGTCGCCGGGAGGAAGTACAAGTCGCTGCATATTTTCAACCATGCGGTCGATATCATTCATCGAAATTTCATTTTCGGCATCGTTTCGTGTGAGTATATCCCTGTGCTGTAAACTTTTAATATGCTGGCCGGCAATTCCAACATAAACTTCATTTATTTCAACGCCACTTTTTTCGCGGGCTTCATTTACTGCAAGCCTGATGGCTTCAACAGTCTTGTCGATATTGGCAACAACACCACGCATCACACCAAACGAATCGGCTTTGCCCATACCGAGTACTTCAATTTTTCCATTATCCGTCATACGGCCAACGATCACACAAATTTTTGTCGTACCAATGTCGAGACCTGTAATAATTCTGTTACTGTTGCTCATAATTTATTTTTTTAACACAAACAACCTGGTTCTGGTAATCAAGTTTAATAGTTGAATATTTTTCCCATCCCACATAATTCAATCCTTCTGAATAAAATATTTCCAATTTTTTGAATTTATTTTCCATATCATCAATCCCCCCGAATTCAATTTTATGATCACCTAATTTTGGGATTAATTGGAACTCTCCGTTATCAGCCACATCAATCTGTTCTATCTGTGCGTTCCAGAAAATGCTTGAATGTATAAATTGAGTTAATTGCAAAGCATTTTTAAGCACTGTTGATTCGATTTTGTTTGAATTTAGAATTCCTTCCTGGATATTTCCGGTAATAACAGGAACACGACTTGTAAATTTAGAACTGACGGGTATTTTATTGGCATTTTCATCAATATAATAATGCACACCTATCTTGTTAATAACCCTTGCCAGTGGCTGTTTCTGTACAATTTTAATATTCAAATCGCCATTAGCATCCAGCCATGTTTCGGCATCCTGCACATAATTATCTTTTTCGATCGCTTTTTCAATTCGGCCAACTTCAATATTTTTGAGCATATCGCCTTTTACTGAATCGCCAAATGTTTTTAGAAGCAATAATTTTATATCCGATTCATCTAGAAAATAAATGTCTTTTTCGTGGTCGATCGCAATATTTACTTTTTCGCAAATGGCCTGTTCATTTTTTCTGGAATTGAAGGAAGTCAGGAAGATCAACCCTGTTAAACAGGCTATCAACATCAACATTCCAAAAACACGTAATATTTTCCTTTTAAAACTCATTGTTTTGATCTTAAGGTCTCAGCAATTGGCTTTACTAACTTGTCGATATCGCCGGCACCAATCGTACAAATCACCTCAAACGATCCGGAATTGACTCTCACCAGCAATTCTTCCCTGCTTACAACAGATTTACTTGGGTTCTTAATTTTATTGAGGATGATCTCTGAAGTGATCCCTGGAATAGGTTCTTCGCGGGCAGGATAAATCGGCAACAGTATTATTTCATCAGCAATATCCAGGCTTGAGGCAAATCCATCTGCCAGGTCGCGGGATCTTGTAAATAAATGGGGCTGAAAAATTGCGGTGATCTTTTTTCCTTTGTAAATCTCACGAACACTCAATAAAAACATTCTTATTTCTTCAGGGTGATGCGCATAGTCGTCGATAAATACAGTTTTCTCATCGTTGAATATAATTTCAAAGCGCCGGTAAACACCCTCGAATGCATTTAAAGCTGTACTGATCTTTTCGTTTGAAATTCCCAGCAAATGTGCAACCGATGAAGCTGCAACAGCATTTTCAATATTGTGAATACCGGGATATTTAAGAATGAAACGCACTCCATTACTTAATTCAACATCACTGCCACCGGTTGTAATTTTATATTTCGAAACAAAGAGATCTGATGTACTATCACTCAATGAGTATTTCCAAATTTTTTCTCTTATTTCGGGAATTATCGGCAATCCTGATTTAACTACAACAGTACCTCCGATCTCGGTTTTATTTGCAAATTCAACAAAAGCATTTTCCACCTCTTTCTGTGTTCCATAAATTTCAAGATGATCGGAATCAACAGCGGTGATCACAGCAATATTTGGAAACAACCGCATAAATGAACGATCGTATTCATCCGCTTCGGCGACAAGCACATCATTATCGCCAATTACAAAATTGGAATGAAAATTTGTGGAGATCCCACCAAGGAAAGCTGTGCAGTCGTAACCGGAATTTTTTAATATCCACGCCGTCATTGCCGACACGGTTGTTTTACCATGTGACCCGGCAACAGCAATGGTAAACCTTTCCCTGCTCAACATCCCTAAAACTTCCGACCGTTTATAGAGTGGGAAATTATTTGATTTAAAATAATTTAATTCTTTGTGATCTTTTGGAACTGCAGGAGTATAAATTACAAGGTCAGCTACTTTATTCAGTTGATCAATATCATCATCAAAATGTATTTTCATTCCCTCAATTATCAGTTGATCAGTTAATGCAGTTGATGTTCTATCGTAACCTGAAACTTCAGCACCCAAATAGTTGAAATACCTCGCCAGCGCACTCATACCTATGCCGCCGATACCGATAAAATAAACGTTATGTAGATCTTTTAACTGCATTTAATTATTAATAGGCTCTTTTATCAGTTTAAATACTTCATCTACTATTCTTTCCGCTGCATCAGCAATTCCAAATAAGCGGATATAACTTCCCAGCTCCATTTTTTTTTCTTCGTTATTTAATAATTCAATTGCTGAATTAATTAAATAAACAGGCGCATCCTTATCACTGATATGAACCGCAGCACCGCCATTAACCAACGCCATTGCATTTTTTGTCTGGTGATCTTCTGCTGCTCCGGGAAATGGTACGAGGATAACCGGTTTTCCAACAAGACATAATTCGGAAATTGCGATAGCACCTGCACGAGAAACAATAACATCTGCTGCTGCATAGGCATGATCAATATTTGAAATAAAATCGAAAACTTTAATATTATCGTAACCTTTTGCTGCCTGCCGGCAATCTTCAAACATGAGCAAACCTGTTTGCCATATTACCTCGATATTCGCATCGCGCAATTTATCCAATCCTGATTTTACGCAATTGTTTAAGGTCCTTGAACCCAAACTTCCTCCTACTATCAATAATATTTTGCTGTCGAGGTCGAGGTCAAAATCATTGCGGGCCTTTTCAGGTTTTACATTGCACAACACAATATGCTGACGAACAGGGTTTCCTGTTTTCACCACCTTTTTTGCAGGAAAATATTTTTCCATACCATCATAAGCAACACAAATTGTTTTTGCCTTTCTGGCGAGTATTTTATTTGTAACTCCGGGATATGAATTTTGCTCCTGGATCAACGCAGGCACATTATTCCGCATTGCAGCATTTAATGCCGGACCGCTTGCAAAACCGCCGGTTCCGATCGCTACCACAGGTTTAAATTTTCTAACTATTGATCCCGCCTGGAAATAACTTGTAATTAATTTAAATGGAAAACTGAAATTGCGCATATCAAGGCCCCTGTGAAATCCGCTTATCCACAAACCTTTAATTTTATAGCCTGCTTTTGGTACTTTTTCCATTTCCATTTTATTTTCGGCACCAACAAATAAAATGTTTGCATCAGGTTCCCGCCGCCGAATTTCATTAGCAATTGCAATTGCAGGAAAAATATGTCCTCCAGTTCCACCGCCACTTATCAATATGTTCAACTCTTTTTGCATTACGGTCAATTCTTCAAATGAGAATTAGTTTTATTGTTTTAATTAAAATAAAATTGTTCTTCCACAACGAACTATTAACTACAGCAGCAAACTACTAAGCTGCTTCTTCCTTTTGTTCAACTCCAACCTCGTCTACTTCTTCTGCCTGTTTTAATTCTTTTTCTGCTTTCATTTCTATTTCTCTGCTCACACTTAATATTATTCCAATGCTTAAACTGGTAAACCATAATGATGTTCCACCCATGCTCACCAGCGGTAATGTCAAACCCGTAGTGGGCAATAAATGCACGGCTACACCCATGTTTGCAAATGCCTGGATACATAAGCATAGCCCCAATCCAACTGCCAGAAATGCGCCGAAACTGCTCGGCGCCTTTGAAACAATTTTAATACATCGATATAAAAACACGAGGTATAAAAAAATAAAAATTATTCCCCCAACAATTCCATATTCTTCGATGATGGTGGCATAAATAAAATCCGCATAAGGATAGGGAAGGAAATCTTTTTGAGTTGAATTACCAGGTCCTACACCCAATATTTTTCCTTTCGCAATTGCAATTTTTGCCTGTTCTATCTGGTAATTCTCATCGTTATCACCACCATGAATAAAACTTTCAACTCTTGTGTTCCATGTTCCTAATCTTCCCTGGTCCGGTAATAAATAGGATAATCCAATAATTATTGACAGCAAAACAAGACCTGAACCGATCGTAAGCATGATATATTTAAAATTCACCCGGCCAACAAACATCAAAACGATACAGGTAAAAAATAATACGATAGATGTTGAGAGATTTTCAGGCAGGATGAGAGCGCAAATAATTGCAATGGGTAAGATCACAGGGATGAATGCTTCCTTGAAGGAATCAATTTTATCCTGCTTTTTTGAAAGCACCCTCGCTGTATACATGATCAAAGCAAATCGTGCGAGGTCGGAGGTTTGAAACGTCAAATTAATTACCGGTAAAGTGATCCATCTTGAAGCATCATTTACTTCTTCGCCTAATAACATGGTATATAATAGGGCAGGAATACTTACCCACAATAATATCTGTGCGATCCTGCTGTAATATTTAAATGGAATAAGATGACTGAGGTACATTAAAAAAATTCCAAACAATAAAATGGTGGTATGTTTTATCAGGTAATATTCGGTGTTGCCTCCTGCTGATTTATACGCAAGTGTTTCCGTTGAGCTATAAACAGCCAAAATGGAGAAAACTGAAAGTACAAAAACAACAAGCCATATATAGCGGTCGCCTTTTACTTTGCTTAGCAGAAATGTTACCGGCTTATTCATTTGATTTATTAATTTATTAATTTGGTAATTTGATAATTATAGATTTGATAATTAAATTATCCAATCGACAATTACTAAATCGACAATGTTATAATTCCCGCACTCTCGCTTTGAATTGGTTTCCCCTGTCTTCATAATTTTCAAACAGGTCGAAAGAAGCGCATGCAGGTGATAATAAAACAATATCATTATTATTGCCGAGGCGATATGCCATTTCAACACTATCTTTCATCGATTCAGTATTTACAATAATGTCAACCAACTTTCCGAATGCCTCATGAATTTTTGTGTTGTCTTCACCAAGACAAACAATTGCTTTCACTTTCTTTTTAACCAGATCGGTTATCAGTGAATAATCATTTCCTTTATCGATACCTCCCACAATCCATATCACCGGATTATTCTGACTCTCAAGTGCAAACCATGTACTATTTACATTTGTTGCTTTTGAATCGTTGATAAAAGAAATTCCATGAACACGTGCTACGAATTCGAGCCGGTGTTCGAGCCCCTGAAAATCAGTTAGACTTTCACGAATGGTTTCATTCTTAATTTCCAGTGATTTGCCTACAATAGCCGCGGCCATTGAGTTATACTGGTTGTGTTTCCCTTGTAGCGCTAGTTCGTTGATGGTCATACTGAATTTGTTTTGGTTAATTTGAATATTCAATGTATTGTTAGAGACCCATCCGCCTTCACCCGGACGGTCATTCAGGGTGAAGGAGACAGATTGAGGTTGATCGTTCTTATTTTTTAATTTATTTAATTCAGATTCGATAACAGGATCATCAGCATTATAAATAAAAAGGTCATCTTCCTTCTGATTCATAATTATCTTCATTTTGGAAGCGATATATTTCTCAAACTGATAATTATAACTGTCGAGATGATCGGGAGTGATATTCAGGAGTACGGAAATAAATGGACGAAAGGTTACAGCATCGTCTAGTTGAAAGTTGCTGATCTCCAGAACATAGTAATCATGTTTGCCATTGGCAATTAATTCGGCAAAACTTTTACCGATATTTCCGCCTATGGCAACATTTAATCCCGCTTTATTTAACAAATGATAAGTGAGCGAGGTGCAGGTTGATTTTCCATTACTTCCTGTAATTGCAACAACTTTACCTTCGCAATACTGCCATGCAAATTCAATTTCACCAATAACAGGAATGTTTTTTTCACGCACTTTTTTCATCACCTCAAATTTTTCCTGCACCCCCGGGCTTTTAATTATCTGATCTGCAGAAAATATTTTATCATAGCTGTGTTTTCCTTCCTCAAAATCAATATTTTCTGCTTTTAATTTATTCTTGTAATTGTCTTTTATCTGACCTTTGTCACTAACAAACACATCGAACCCTTTGCGCTTAGCCAGTATAGCTGCACCTGTTCCGCTTTCGCCTGATCCTAATATCACAATGCGTTTATTCACTTATCTAACCTTTAATGTGACGATTGAAATAATTGCACATAAAATTGTTATGATCCAAAAACGTGTTACGATCTTTGTTTCAAACATTCCTTTTTTCTGATAATGGTGATGTAACGGGCTCATTAAAAATATTCTCCGTCCTTCACCATATTTTTTCCTGGTATATTTAAAATAGCTTACCTGTATCATTACGCTTAAATTTTCAACAAGAAAAATTCCGCATAAAACAGGTATCAATAATTCTTTGCGAACTACTATTGCCAATGAAGCAATTATTCCTCCTATGGTAAGGCTTCCTGTATCACCCATAAATACCTGGGCAGGAAATGCATTGTACCATAAAAATCCAATGCACGCACCTATGAGTGCAGCGCTAAATACAACCAATTCGCCCGATTCAGGGATATACATGATATTCAGGTAATCGCTGAGTATAGCATTACCGGCGATATAAGCAAAAATTGTAAGCGTTAAAACAATTATTGTTGATGTACCTGCTGCCAGGCCATCCAAACCATCAGTAAGATTTGCACCATTTGATACAGCTGTTATTATAAATATTATGATGAGAATAAATACCAATGGAAATAACCAGACCTTGGTTTTATCATCGGCCCATCCCACCAGCCATTCATAATCAAACTCATTGTTTTTAATTAACGGGATCGTTGTTTTTGTGGATCTTGTATCATGACTCAAAAACCGCTTGCCGCTTTCATCAAGCATACCACTTCCATCCAAACGCACACCCTGTGCATCATAAACCGATACTGCTCTTCCTACAGCATGACCATTTTTAACCTCGTAAACATAAATACTATCGTAATCCCTGATTTTAATATCATCAGAAAAAATTAAGATCAGGCCGACAATTATACCAAGGCTCACCTGGCCCATTAATTTAAATTTGGCCCTCAACCCTTCTTTATTTTTTTTAAATACTTTGATATAATCGTCTAAAAAGCCAATGAATCCCATCCATACCGTAACAATAAGCATGAGAATTACATAAATATTTTTGAGGTCTGCGAATAATAAAACGGGAATGAGCAACGCGAGAATAATGATGATACCTCCCATGGTTGGAGTACCTTTTTTACTTAATTGCCCTTCAAGACCAAGGTCGCGTACCGCCTCGCCAATTTGTTTCTTTTGCAGATAAATAATAATTCTTTTCCCGATGATAATGGAAATGATGAGTGAGAGTAGCACTGCCAATCCTGCACGGAAAGAGAGATATTGAAACATCCCTGCGCCGGGGAAATCATATTGTTGATCGAGCCAGTTAAATAAATAGTACAACATTATCTCGATAAGTTTTTAAATGTTTCTATAAGTATTTTTCTATCGTCGAAAGGATATTTAACTCCTTTGATCTCCTGGTATTTTTCATGGCCTTTTCCTGCTACACAAACTATATCTCCGTCTTTCGCGATCATTACAGCGGTTTTAATCGCCTCCAACCTATTTATTATCGAAAGACATTTATTTTTCAGGTCAGCATCCAGTCCTGCTTCCATTTCATAAATAATTTCCTGTGGCTCTTCATTCCTGGGATTATCTGATGTAAAAATTGTTTTATCACTCAGCCTTGCTGCTACTTTTGCCATCACGGGTCGCTTTGTTTTATCGCGATTTCCACCGCAACCGATCACGGTCAATAGTTGTTGCTCTTTTTTCATCATGGTCCTGATAGTGGATAATAATTTTTCCACTGCATCAGGTGTATGGGCATAATCAATAACCCCTGTAATTTTTTCCTTTTCAGAACGCACAACATCAAATCTTCCTTCAACAGGCTTTTGTTTGCTAAGTGCAGTTAATAATTCATTTTTATTAAATCCTAATAACCGGCCTACGGCATAAACCGTCAGAAGATTCCATGCATTAAATTCACCGGGCAATTGCGAATGAAATTCTTCTCCATCAATATTCATTATCAAACCGGTAATCAGATTTTCTTTCATTCTCGCTGTAAAATCTCCGGTTCCCTTTACTGAAAATGTATAATGTTTTGCTTTGGTATTCTGTACCATTACAGATGCATGCTTGTCGTCAGCATTTAACAATGCGAAGGCATCTTTTCCAAGTCCGTCGAAAAACATTTTTTTTGATCGTATATAATGATCAAATGTTTTATGATAATCGAGGTGATCATGTGTGATGTTAGTAAAAACAGCTCCGGTAAATTGTAATCCGGCAATACGCTTTTGATGTGCTGCATGCGAGCTCACTTCCATAAATGCATAATCACATCCGGCTGTTACCATTTTTGCCAGAAGCGCATTTAATTGTACGGGATCAGGAGTAGTATGCGTTGAAGGAATTATTTCATTCTGTATCTTATTTTCAACAGTAGAAATTAAACCCGCTTTAAATCCAAGGTCCTTCAATAAATTAAAACACAATGTCGCAACAGAAGTTTTACCATTAGTACCGGTAATTCCGATCAATTTTAAATGCAGTGAAGGATCACCATAAAAACGATGTGCCAGTTTACCGAGTGCCTCAGCCGAATCTTTTACAATTATTACCGGTAATTTTATTTCCTGGTTAAAATTTTCAGCAACAACAGCTACTGCGCCAGATTCAAATGCTTTTTCAATAAAGTCATGACCATCGTATGTTGTTCCTTTTACTGCAACAAATAAATAACCCCATTGAACAATTCTGCTATCGGAGGTTATTCCGGTAATTTCAATATTACCTTTTACGGTATTTATTGACTTAACTGTGTCGATCGCTTTTAATATGTCAATTAATTTTATCAATTCAATCGCAGTGTTACATAAGTTCCTTTATTAATCGCCTGGCCGGCATCTACGCTTTGAAATACTACTTTTCCGGTTCCCACCACGCCTACTTTTAATCCGCTTGATTCCAATAGATAAATGGCATCACGCAAACCCATCCCTTTAACATCGGGCATGGTGTACATATAAGTTTTTATTGCACTATAATTACTCGACTTGCCTGAGGTATTTAAAGCAACCCACTCTTCACTATCATTGAAACTTTCACTTACATGGAGCCATTTTAATATTTGCCGAAAATCATAAGCATTACCCCGGGCATTAGCCTGTACTCCAACAAATGCTGTATCATTTGCATTTACAGGATCACGCATATTAATAAAGTGGGAATACACTTTATCAGATATTTCTCTAAATACCGGGGCCGCAACATAACCGCCATAATAAATTCCCAGCGATGGAGAATTAACAACAACAATAATTGAATATTTTGGGTTATCGTAAGGAAAATATCCCGCAAAACTGGCCAGGTGATTATGTCCATAAACTTTATTTTCCAGCAATTGCGCAGTACCTGTTTTTCCCGCAAACTGATAATATGAATTTTTTAAATGTTTTGCAGTACCGCTGTCCACCACTGCAAGCATACATTGCTGTAATTGTTTTGCAGTTTTTTCTGAACATAGTTTATCATTTAGAATTACGGGTTCAAATTTTTGAATTGTTGCGCCGTACTGCTGCGTTTCCTGTACGAGATACGGCTTCATCAATTTACCATTATTGGCGATTCCATTATAAAAGGTGAGCAATTGCAACGGTGTTATTTGCAATTCATATCCCACACTCATCCAGGGAATTGTTGTTTTATACCAGAGGTTTTTATTTTTTGGATCTGTTTTAAATACGGGTGTTGGTTCACCGGGAATTTCAATCCCTGTTTTATTAATAATTTGTGATTCCTTTAAATGACTAACATATTTTTCAGGGTCCTTTTGATAATATTGGTATGCCAGGCGTGAAATACCCACATTTGATGAAAGTGCAAATGCAGTTTTAACTGTAACATCCGTGCGGCTGTGCGGCTCACTGTCGTGCATTGTTCTGTCGGCAAAAGGGAAGGTTCCTTTATTAAGATCAACGTGATCATCAATCGATAATCCATCCTGCATCATACACATCAGTGAAAATAATTTCCATGTAGAGCCGGGTTCCACTCTTGTAGAAATAGCATAATTATAATCTTCCCTGTAAATACCCGGAGCAGTTCTTGTTAAATTTGCAATCGCTTTTATTTTTCCGGTTTTTACTTCCATTACAATTGCAGTTCCCCAGGCAGCGTCATTATTTACCAATGATTTTCGCAAAGCAGTTTCAGTGATGTCCTGCATATTAATATCGAGTGTGGTAATAACATCAACGCCATCAATTGGATCTACTCCATTTTCTGAACTTACCGGCATCCAGCTTCCACCGGCAATTTTCCGCATTAAATTATAACCGGGTTTTCCTGATAATAAAGTATCGTATGTTCCTTCGAGCCCGATCTTCCTGCCGTCTTTCACATAACCAATGGTTCGGTTTGCAAGGCTCGAATACGGATAGGCCCGTTTTTCAATTTGTTCTGCTATTAAACCACCTTTATTTTTTCCGAGACGAAACAGTGGGAAATTTTCAATTTTTTGTTTTTGAGGAAGCGTTACATTTTTATGTATTTCTATATACCGCTTTTTTTGTTTGCGTGCCTGAGTAATTTTTTGTTTGTATTGAGCCGCAGTTTTATCGCCAAATATTCTTGCGAGGGCAATTGATAGTGAATCGATATTTTTTTTGAAATCTCCCGATGAAGGAGCATAAGGATCCATAAATAAATTATAATAGGGAAATGAAGTTGCAAGAACATCACCGTGTTCTGAATAAATGCTTCCGCGTTTAGGCTCGATAACATGCGGCTTGATGAGCATGCTGTCGGCCATTGCTCGATATTCATCTCCATGCACAAACTGAATATTACCCACCTGCACAATGATCGCAATACCGATCACCACCATCACTGCAAGAGCGAGATATAACCTCCATAATATATCTTTTTTAGTGTTTTCCACTTTTTTCTTTAATTGTAAATGGCGGGTTTGATAATTCCTGCATTTTTAAAGTATCTACCATTCTTGCCACGGTGCTCTGACGGCTATGCTGCGTCAAAGAATCTTTTGTTGCATTGTAATAAAATTGTTTTTCCAATAATTGCTGGTTGATGACCCTGCTGTCGCGTTCCATTTCTACACCGCGGTGATTGTTCCATATGTAAAAAATTCCGATAACCACTACAAAAAGGAAATAGGGAATATTATTAATGAGGTTCTCCAATTTAAATATGGAAACCTCATCAAATGTTTTTAACATTCCAGAGAGATTCTTTTTTGGTGTTGAGGTATTTTTTTCTTCCATGTTTTATTATTGGTAATTGGTATTCTGCGCTAAAAACGCTGGGCGCCTGCATCATTTTTTCTCCGCCGCTCGCATTTTTGCACTTCTGGATCTTGGGTTAATTTTTAATTCATCAATATCTGGTGTGATCGGTTTCCTGGTGATCATTTTGAGCGGAATATTTTTTCTGCCCATCATATCGCTTTCTTCATCTCCATACACATTTCCGGTTTTCATTAAATTTTTTACCATCCTGTCTTCCAGTGAATGATAAGAAATGACAACAAGCCGGCCACCGGGTTTTAATAATTGTATTGTACTTTCCAGCATTTCTCGCAATGCACCCATTTCATCGTTCACTTCGATCCTGATTGCCTGAAACAGTTTTGAGAGGTATGGATTTATTTCTCCTTTCACTACAGTTAAAGCAATATTTTTTAATTCTGTTGTGGTTTGAATTCCCTTACCGGTTTTTTGTTTCATCTTTCCCCTTGCATTGAAAATGATATGTGCCAGTTGATTGGAATTCCTGATCTCACCATACAAACTGAAAATATTTTTTAATTGCTCTTCAGAATAATTATTGATGATATCATATGCAGATCGCTGTTGTGCAGGATTCATGCGCATATCCAACGGACCATCAAACCTGGTTGAAAACCCCCTCGTACCTTCATCAAACTGGTGGGAGCTTACACCGAGATCAGCAAGAATTCCATCTACCTGCGAAACACCCTGCACCCGCAGAAATTTTTGGATAAACCTAAAATTCTGCGGGATGAAGGTGACAAGATTAGTAGCGCTAAACTCATTGATGAAATTCTTTTCTGCATCCGGATCCTGATCAAATGAAAATAACTTCCCGTTTTTATCAAGGCGGTTAATTATTTCCCTGCTATGTCCGCCACCACCAAAAGTGACATCAACATAAATTCCGTTTTTATCTGTAACGAGTGATTGAATGCTGGTATGTAAAAGAACGGGTATGTGATAATTTGCACTCATATACCATATTTACTTCTCACCTTTTCAGAAAGCTGCTGGTATTGTGCAGGTGTCATATTCAAATATTTATTGCGGAAACTTTCCATCGACCAAACCACTACTTTGTTTTTCTGACAAACCATAATGATGTCTTTCACTATGCCCGCATGCTGCAAATGCAATTTTGGAATCAGAATGCGTTCTGCAGAATCGATATTGAGAATGGACGTTCCGCTATAAAACATGTTCTTGTAGTCGCGATCCTCTTCAGAATTCTCGGGGATCTGACTCACTTTGTCCATTTCTGTATGAAATTCACTAACCGGGTATAGATAAAGGCATGGGTCAATTCCGCGGGTGATCACGAACTTTCCGGTGTCGTCGCCGGCGAGCTGCGAGATGAGTCCGCCCGGCACACGAATACGCTGTTTTGTATCAAGCGTGCATTCGTATTCACCGATGAGAAAGGCCATGAGTTGGGTTAAGAGTTAAATTGAACGTAAACTTAGAAGAATTATTACACTTTTGTACACATTTGTACACTTAAAATTTTTGCACAGTTAATGCACATGGGTTTTCAACAATCGTTGGTAGGGGGATCAGTAGGCAATGGCAGTCGTAATGGGCAGTGGCAGTGGATTCGGATTAAGCCCAATGGGACACCACTTAATTATTCATCTGCGAAAAGCTGCCTAATCTGCGGGAGATAAATGTGAATGGTGAGTGGTGAGTGGTGAGTGGGAGGTCAGAAGTAAGAAGTTTGAAGTATGAAGTAAGAAGTAAGTGAGGAGTGAGTTCAATGGTTTACCACATAATTATTCATCTGCGAAAATCTACCTAATCTCCGGGAGATAAATGTGAATGGTGAGTGGTCAGTGGTGAGTGGGAGGTTAGAAGTAAGAAGTTTGAAGTAAGAAGTAAGTGTGGAGTGAGTTCAATGGTTTACCACATAATTATTCATCTGCGAAAATCTACCTAATCTCCGGGAGATAAATGTGAGTGGTGAGTGGTGAGTGGTGAGTGGGAGGTCAGAAGTAAGAAG
>JBIOHA010000010.1:0-21615 GCA_044448625.1 Chitinophagales bacterium
ATGCAAAGGATGTCTTGATCATTACCATATAGAAAAATCATTCAAAGAATTTGTTGTTGCCAAATTGGAACGTAAAGGCTGTTCAGAAGAACTGAAAAATGAGATTATCAATAAGATCGGGAGAGCAGCTGAGTGATCGTTTTTTTTAATGCCTAATCAGAATAATAAATTTTATTTTCTCATTTATTGAAGACATAATCATTACAACTCGCCTAAAATTTCACGATCAGCGTATACCAAACTTTTACATTTACATTACCTTGCTTACCCGGTTGCCAGCGTGGCATTAATCTAATTGCCTGAAGGGCTTTATCGTCATATTCTTTTCCAATACCTTTTTCAATATAAGCATTCGAAACCGACCCGTCTTCATTGATCAAAAATTTAATTTCAACATTTCCAACCATTCCATCTTTATATATATTCCCATTTAAAGAAGTAAGCGCTTTTTGCATATATAAATTTAATGAATCCATACCTCCGGGAAATTGTGGTTCAATATTTACTTCACCACCTGGTTTATTTTCATTAATGATCAATGAATCTGAGATAATATCATCAGCAACCTGGTATAGATCGAAAGTGGTTGGCGCTGCTTCAGCATTATTTTCACTGTCAGCTTTCTTCCTTTCCTTATTTACTTTTTCTTTTTTAAATAATCCGGAATTCTTATCGGCTGTTTCTAATTCAATAGCTCCTGTTGTTGAGCCGGTTGTCATTTGTTTCTCCTCAAATTCGTCCTTTACTCCATCCCTGTCAAGCGATAATTCAGGTTCTTCTGCATTAATCTGTGTTAGAGATTTCGCAGAGAGATCTATTTCTTCAACAACAGAAAAATTAGCGGCAATCACCGGCTCAAACTTTTCATCTTCTCTTATTTCTGTAGCTTCCGATCTGGAAATTATGGTTGCATCATTAAAAATTTCTCCACTTAGATCCTTTGTTACGAAAATTGTATCTGTACCAGCAGTGCCACCACCCATATCTGATTTGATCTCACCCGTATCACCCGGTGCAGTTGCGTCTTGCTTGTTCAGCGCAGGCTCACTCGCAATTTCTTTTTGATTAATGGATTCTTTATTCAGGCGGTCCATAATTATAAATGTCAACCCTAAAAAGAAAACGATAGAAGCAGCAGCGGCATATTTTTTTATAACAGGAGAGATCGTAAACGGTTTATTTGTTCCGGTTCTTTTATCTACTCTTCTGTTAATTGCTGCTAATGAGTTTTCAATTGAATTGGTATTGGAATTTCTTAAACCTTCAACAGCATCTTTTAAAAATTCATCTTCCGCAATTAACTTCTCCAGACGAATTTTATCGACCTCATTTAACTGACCACGAACATAAGCCAGCAAAATTTCTTTGCTCACATTCCCACCATGTTCAATATGTAAATTCTTTTCAGCCATTTCCCTGTTCCAGATAAATTCTCAAATTTCTTTTTCCATTTTGAATATAACTTTTCACCTGCTTCATATCATAACCTGTTATCTCAGCAACCTCAACATAACTCTTGTGTTGCAGATAAAATAATTCCACACAAATCTTTTGCTCCAGATTTAGTTTGGTCAAACCCTCCTCGAGCTGTTGCAACTGAATTTCTTTAAGGTCAACATCATCAAGATGCTCGATCAGTTCATTTTCCACAGCGGTTTCATCCTCATCTTCCGATGTATTCACTGTTAATTCGGCGGTTTCTTTGCCTTTTTGTTTGCGCAAAAGCATTAAACACTGGTTTTTTGTAACCATGTATAACCAGGATTTGAAATGCTCTATCTCATGATTTTTAAGGTCGGTGAGCAATTTTTCAAATACGATCATTGCCATATCCTCAGCCTCAGCACCACTCTTCAAATATTTCAGGCAGACGCCAAGCACAAGATGGCTATAACGTTTATATAATTCTCCGACATGTTTATTATCGCCTGTGCGTTTATAAGCAACGATCAGATCATTATCGGCAAGCGAATCGAATTTTTTTTGGCCGGAAAACAGTTGCAAAGCAGTTTTTACTTTAAAACAAAGATAACTTTGGAATTCCTATTCGCAGTATGTCGATACCCCTATTTTGACGTTGAAATGATCTCTGTTTTTGTTTCATTCTTCGGTTTATGAGGTGCTTCAGGCTGCCATCCAAATGTAAAATAGAGAATTATAAAACCAAGTATATATCCCACAATAACATGCCAGCCGCCTTTAACCCATCGAATTACCGACCCTGATCCTGGGTATAAATTGGTAATTGCTACCCCCGCTGATGATCCAAACCATATCATGCTGCCTCCGTAGCCAACGCAATATGCCAGCATACCCCAATCGTAACCACCCTGGTCAAGTGCAAGTTTAGTCAATGGTATGTTATTGAAAACGGAAGACACCAGCCCTAACGAAAAACAGTTTTGCCATGATGGCGATGGTAGATTATCTACAGGCATCATTGACGCGGTTAATGTGAGGGCCAAAAGAAATATGGTTCCGGGAATTGCCTTTTGCAATTCCTTCCAGTCGATTTTAGTAAGTGTTGCACCAATTAATATTCCTGCCCAAACACCTGCTGCCGTGAAATCAATTAATAAATTTGCGATGACAGCCCCCACCAGGATCAGCAAACAAATAATCAATTTAACAGTGTCTATTTTGGGTGATTTATATTTCCCCTTTAAAATTGGGTGGTATTTATGCTGCTGGATGGAAGCAAAAACTCCAAAAAATAACAATGCGGGTATTGCCGCAATATAGGCATGGATAACATTCAACGGACTTATACCATCGATCCACATCATTGTAGTAGTAGTATCGCCGAGAACAGAACCTGAACCTCCTGCATTGCTGGCTGCAACAATCGCAACCAGGTAGCCAATATGCACTTTCCCCCTGAAAACCACTAATGCAATACTGCCGCCTATCAACGCTGCCGCAATATTGTCGAGAAAAGCTGATAAAATAAATATATAAACGAGCAATAAGAAAGGTCCTTTCCAATCGTCGGGTAACACCTTAGGTAAAATCTTGGGTATATGCGATTCTTCAAATAACCTGGCGAGAATGGCGAATCCAAGCAACAAACCCAATAAATTCAACAAGATGGATGATTCATTTTGCAGATGACTGATAATATTAAAATTCTGAAAACCGAGTTTTTGAACGAGGATAGCTGCCAGGCCAATGAGTGATACCAGCAATGTATGTTTATAAAAAACAGCAACACCTATCAGAGTAAGGCCAAATATTATGAATTCAACGGGTATTCCAGCCAACAACATAGGTGCGTTGTTATCGCCTGCTGCAAAAACCGCATCGGGAATAATGGTAAGGATCAAACCAACAAAGAATAATTTACCTGGATGCATTAATTTTTAAAAGTATGAAAATTTGTTCAACACCTTGAAATTGTCATCCACATACAACTTTATCCATTTGTATCATCATCACAAATAAATGAATGCATGTGGAAATGTGAGGTAGGTAATGATTGGTTAAATAGTATTTTTGTGGAGTTGCAATAAATAATGTCCAATAATCTTCAAACATTTCTTCAAAAGGCCGAAGCGAAAGCATTCGATGCCGAACATAAACGGAAGCTATTATTTAATATCGGCAAGTACAATGCAACGGTTGTAAATGGAAAGAAGCAATACAACGATCTTGAATATGTCCGTAAAAAAGTAAAGAATATCAAGTGGAAGGTGATGGAAAATCTCGATAAATACCTCATCGAGTTTGAAAACAATTTTACTGCAAATGGAGGGAAGGTAATTTGGGCAAATGATGAAAAGGAAGCTTTGCAGGAGATCTTAAAGATCATGAATAAAAAGGGTGCGAAGATGGCGGTTAAAGCCAAGAGCATGGCAACGGAAGAAATTCATCTCAACGAATTTCTCGAACAGAATGGCATCCAAAGTATTGAAACTGATCTTGGAGAATATATTCAACAGCTGGATGGCGAAGCACCTTATCATATTGTAACCCCGGCAATGCATAAAAGCAAGGATGATATTGCCAGGTTATTTCATGAAAAATTAGGAACGCCACTTGATTTAACTGCACAGGAACTCACCCTGGTGGCAAGAGAAAAATTGCGTGATAAATATTTACAGGCTGATGTTGGATTTAGCGGGGCTAATTTTATTTTGCCAGATATCGGCGGAATTGCTGTGAGTGAAAATGAGGGCAACGCACGATTAAGCACGAGCTTTCCAAAAACACATATAGTAATTGCCGGAATCGAAAAAATGCTCACCTCAGTAAATGATCTGAGTTTATTCTGGCCCTTGCTGGCAACTTATGGTACCGGACAAAAAGTAACCGTATATAATTCGATTTTCACCGGACCGAAAAAAGAAATTGAAGTGGATGGTCCGGATGAAATGTATGTAATTCTTCTCGACAATGGCCGTTCAAAATTATTAGCAAAAGAAAAACAACGTGAGGCATTATATTGTATCCGGTGCGGTTCATGTTTAAATGCCTGCCCTGTTTATAAAAATATTGGTGGTCATGCATATGGAACAACTTACTCCGGACCAATAGGCTCAATTATCTCTCCGCACTTTAAAGGAATGGAAGAATTCAAACACCTGAGCAATGCTTCCAGTTTATGTGGTAATTGCACAGAAGTATGTCCCGTAAATATTGAGCTGCATACATTATTGCTATATAACCGGAACGACGCTGTCGAAAAAGGCTATACAACGCTCAGCGAAAGAACGGGGTGGCGGGTTTGGCGAAGAGCAGTCATGAGCAGAAAAAAAATGGAGCAGCCAAACGCGGGAATTAAAAATTTTGTTTTGAATATGCTCTTTAAACAATCATGGGGCAAAAGAAGAGAGATGCTTAAGATAGCACCTAAATCTTTCTATAAACTCTGGATGGAAAAACATCCACCAGAGGAATAAAAAAAGAATCGAAGGGAGAAGAATTGAAGATTCGAAGGGAGAAGATTCGAAGAATTGAAGGCTAAGGATCTAAGATTTTAAGGGAAGGAAGGAAGATCATTCTTGACATTTTCTTCCTTCTATCCTTACCCTTCGAATCTTCTCCCTTCAATTCTTCGAATCTTACTTTACCTAGCTCCACTCAACAATAAAATTTTTTTAAATACCGTTATTGCAGAAAACACATCTATGCAAAATCTCTTCGCTATCCTGTTAATTTCATTTTGCATTGAATTATCTGCGCAGTCATCATCAACATCGTTCTCTCTTTTTTTTGATAAAGGGGAATCGGCATTAACACCTGCTGATGAAATGAACCTCGATGAGTTTATTTCACTCGTAAAAGATTCGACATATAATGCTGTATTCATAAAAGGATATGCCGATGCCGATGGCAGTGAAGCCTCCAACCTCGAGCTGTCGGAGCTAAGAGTTGCTGCGATCTCTTCCCGTTTTTATGGTAATAAATATAAAGTTGAATCAAAATTTTACGGTGAAAAGGAATCAATAAATAAAAACAGGAATGAAGAAGAAAAATCACTTAACAGGAGGGTTGATCTTATATTCTGGACAAATTATAATCTCTTTCAAAATAAAAAGAAGCCCCAGGTATTTACATTTTCCCCAAACAGGAATATAGAATTCGTTGCTGCAGAAGGAACAAAAATTAAGATACCGGCAAATTCACTTGTTTATGCTGATGGCCAGGCGCCGCTTGGAGATATCCAGATCGAGATAACAGAATTTTATTCAATGACAGATATTATTCAAAATAAATTGACCACTACTTCAAATGGCATGTTAATTATTTCTGACGGCATGATAAATATTAATGCGTCGAGAAATGACAAGGACCTGCGTTTAAAAGGCGGTGCTGTTATGGATGTAGGTTTTGCAGAAAGAGAAGAAAATGACGGTTTCGGATTATTTTATGCAAACAATAATAATGACAACAGCCCGGTGAATTGGGTGCCGGCGGTTAACCCATCGTCAATTGAAAAAGGATGGTCGATAAGTAATGTGCAATTATTTATGGATGATACAATTGCCACTTCCAAAAGTAAATTTGAATATAATAAATTCGGTCAGCGGATCAGAGTTACAGAGAAATGGGAAGAGACCAAAGGCATTTCTTATGATACTTTAATAATGGATAAAACTATTAATGCAAATAAGATCATTTTGCAGGCGACAAAACTTGGATGGATTAATTGTGATCAGTATTATTTTAAAGAAAATGCACCTGCAGTAGAAATGTTCGTTGAAATGGAAAATACTATTTCACCCAATATTGTTTTGATATTTAATGATAAGAAAGCAATGATATCTCCTTCAAAATCTCCTGGTGGTCAGTGGGTTTTTTCCAATGTGCCCGTCGGCGAAAAAGTTACAATAACCGGAGTAGGATCAGGAGAGGGAAAACTCTATTTTGCCAAGCAGGAACTTGTTACTTCCTCCACAAATGTTCGCCTCGATTTTCAGGAATCAGATATCGCAACAATACAAAATTTACTGTCGGGATATGATTAATTAGCTTTAAAAATCGAAAATAGCTTTAAACCGTCTTTTTCTTTCCTACCTGCGAAAACCTTTTCTCCCCGTGAGTTTCACTAAGATGTGATGCTGCTTTTAAGCTTTGAAATTGCAAGTTGGGCTTCGGAAATGAGATTTATCTGTATTATAAAAAGATAAAAAGTCAGTCCAATTTTACATCAACAAATACCAAAATTGAGATGATGAATCCTGAGTTCCTTAAAAAAATATTACCCGGAATAATAACACAGGTCGCTATTAATTATCCTGTAGCATATATTAATTCGATCTCATTTAATGTGAAGAATAAAATTGTGGCCGCATGTTTTTGGAATGATAAAAATGGTGTAGCCGGCCAGAAGAATTATTTTAAGATTGATCCCGACGGCCCGGGCTGTTTTATTTTTCATTCGAATGAAGATATAAAGACCGGCGAAATTGAAATCACCTGCACCGACCAAAGTGGATCCAGTTTTTTGGTCACCCTGCCATATGATCTTACCATGAATTATAAAATTGCTTCGTGACAGCCCAATTTTATTTTGAGAGGTGACTGATTATTTGTAGATATTACTAGTTGGATGGGTATTGGTCATTTCAATTCATTTTGTATTTTTATCAAAAATATTTTATGAAAAAACTCACAATAATTTGCTTCATGATGACAGGATTTATCACCGTGAATGCACAAACAGGAAAGGATACCGCACTTGAAACATTAGGATCGTTAAGCGCATTTTCATTGTATGATGCCTATTGTGTTATCGGGGTAATGGCTGATGCTTTTTCGGATGATGTTTATGAAGCAGATTATGTCAGCCAGATAATGGATGAGCAGGTAACCTTGTTAACTACATTTAATGAAGGCATGGACAAACTGAATAGCTCTGGTTTTATAACAGATGATGCCGACCGGGTATATATTGCTTCTGCAAAGGAATGTGCTGACCTTTTAACCTCCGAGGCAAAAGCTTTGAAATCATATACTACCGATCCTACCGTTGCCAACAGCGAAAGTTTTCAGGATGTGCGGACAAAAGCATGGGCAAAAATTTCAGCTTTGCTCGGAATTGAATAAAGTTTTTAGGCCGCTTTTTCCGATAGCATTCCAAATTTGTCGCCGCGAATAGTTTTATCTTCAACAAAACCCCTTTGTTATTGGGTGATTATGACAATGGCCTGATAAAATGACTATTTGTTGTTGCATAGTCTGATTGATACTGCGTTCTATTTGTATTTGTCCAAAATTCAGCTACATCTGATTTTTACAATTAATAAAACGCACATTATGCAACCCGGAAAAAATATCGATCATATTATAGCGAGCATTGTCACCAGAATTGCACTTGCATTTCCGGTTGCTTATATCCAATCCATATCATTATTTAACGGACAGAAAAAAATTGCCGTCTGCAACTGGGATAACATTCAAAACAAAGGCGTATTTCAATTTTGCGATTTATTAAACGGCTGGTCCGAAACAACAGATCATCCAATTAATCAAACAATTGTTGTTGATGCGATTGATATGAATGGCTGTTTAATTAAATTAAGATCGCCACATGCATCACCATTCGAATTTTTTTAAACTTTTTTCATACTTGTAGAATGCGGGGGAACACGGGAGGAGCGTGCTCCCCTTTTTTTAAACCCGAATTATAACACTTAGCTGTTAAAGAACCCATCCGCCGTACGGCGGACAGAACTCAGAACCCAGAACCAATTGCTTTACCTTTGCACCATGGAGGCTGTAAGTCAAAATTTTCAGCGTGTAATTGAATACGACCGTAAAAATTTAAACAACGGGCAGTTGATCGATTTATATAAGCGCATTCTGAAACCGAGAATGATAGAAGAGAAAATGCTCAACCTGCTGCGCCAGGGAAAAGTGAGCAAATGGTTTAGCGGGATTGGACAGGAAGCAATTTCATGTGCTGTGCCGTTTGTTTTAAACGATGATGAATATATTTTACCCATGCACCGCAACCTCGGTGTTTTTACGGGCAGAAATATTCCTTTCTTAAAATTATTTAATCAATGGCAGGGAAAAATAAATGGATTTTCTAAAGGGCGGGAAAGAAGTTTTCATTTCGGTACAAATGAATATCATATTGTTGGAATGATTTCGCATCTCGGTCCGCAAAACGGAGTTGCTGATGGTATTGCCTTGGCATGTAAATTAAAAAATGAAAAGCAGGTTACTGTGGTATTTAATGGCGAGGGTGGAACCAGTGAAGGTGATTTCCACGAGGCATTAAATGTTGCCGCTGTTTGGGATCTGCCCGTCATATTCATTGTTGAAAATAATGGCTATGGATTATCTACTCCTGTAAATGAACAATACCGTTGTGAAAGAATTGCCGATAAAGGAATTGGATATGGAATGAAAGCACTTACCGTTGATGGGAATAATATTTTGGAAATGGTACACGCACTTAGTGAAAGCCGAAATTATTGTATTAATGAAAACAAACCGGTGCTGCTGGAATGTATGACATTTCGAGTGCGGGGACATGAGGAAGCGAGTGGCGTAAAATATGTACCTAAAGAATTAATTGAATCATGGATGAAGAAAGATCCTGTATTGAACTACGAATCATTTTTATTGCAGCAGGGAATATTGAGTGAGGAAATGAATATCGGTTTCAAACAGGAGATAAAAAAAGAAATTGAAGATGCGCTTGCTATTGGATTTAGTGAACCTGATATCATTCCTGATACAGGATCTGAATTAAAAGATGTATATGCACCTGTTGATAATAAATCAATTCACCCGGTTTCTGAAAATAGATCCTCCAAAAAATTTATCAATGCAATAAGTGATGGTATGTACATGGCTTTAAAGAAATATCCTGAATTAATTATCTTGGGACAGGATATTTCCGAATACGGGGGCGCATTTAAAGCAACTGAAGGATTTGTAAACGAATTTGGAAAAGAAAGGATCAGAAATACACCTATTTGTGAAAGCGCAATTTTAAATGCTGCCTGCGGATTAAGCGTGAAAAAAATAAAATCAATAGTTGAAATGCAGTTTGCTGATTTTATCACCAGCGGATTTAACGCGGTGGTGAATAATATGGCGAAGATGCATTACCGGTGGGGACAAAATATTGACGCCGTGGTGCGTATGCCTACTGGCGCTGGAGTTGGGGCAGGTCCTTTTCACAGCCAGAGCAATGAAGCCTGGTTTTTTCATACGCCGGGATTAAAAGTAGTTTATCCATCTAATGTTTATGATGCGAAAGGATTATTATTATCAGCCATTGAAGACCCGAATCCTGTGATGTATTTTGAACATAAGGCATTGTATCGTGCATTGACAGATGAAATTCCGGATGATTATTATACTGTAGAGATCGGCAAAGCAAATTTAGTGGGCACCGGAAATGAGGTTTCGATAATTACTTATGGAATGGGCGTGCATTGGGCAAAGGATGTTTGTGAAAAAAATAAAATCAGTGCCGATATTCTTGATCTGAGAACATTATTGCCATTGGATTATTCTGCAATTGAAGCAACGGTTAAAAACACAGGAAAAATTCTTGTTCTGCACGAAGACAGTTTAACCGGCGGTATCGGTGGGGAAATTGCGGCATATATTTCAGAACATTTGTTTCAATATCTCGATGCACCAGTTATGCGTTGCGGAAGCCTGGATACACCTGTGCCATTTAGCATCGAATTGGAAAATAATTATTTGGCGAATGCAAGACTGGAGAAAGGTTTAAATGAGTTGATCAATTATTAGTCTTCTTGAATTCATTTGTATTTTTACCCAAATGTCAATTCATCTCACCCACCTCGAATCAGAACTTGCAGAAAAAACCCGGCTTCGCGGATATGATTATTATTGTGAAGGGAGGGTGAAATCAGTTTTTAATATCAATGGAATTGAATGGATGGCCATTGTGCAGGGATATGATGACCAGGTTGTGCAACTTAAAATACATAGTGATTCCATCACATATTGGGAGTGTAATTGCAACGATGATGAGGATCCTTGCAAGCATGTGGTAGCAGTAATTTATTTCATCAAAAATGAAAAGCACAAGTTAAAAAAGTTTGACACCACAGGCTACGAGGTGATAAAAGACAACGTGAGTTATCTACCTCCGCATGTTCTCCGTTATCTTCTCCTTAAATATGCTGCAGAAAATGCGCCCTTCAGAAATTATCTCAATAATTATTTCGACAAGGGTGCTAAAAAGTAAAGCTCAAAGCATTCATATAAAAATGATGGAAAACAAACTTTCAATATATTTTGGAAGTTCGAAAAATATGGTATAGATTTGCACTATGCAATTACCGGAAGCCAAAGAAAAATTTATTCAGAGTTGGGGAAGCCTGGGTAGCCAGTGGGGGATAAACCGGACGATGGCCCAGATCCACGCCCTCTTGCTGATATCGGCTGATCCGCTTACCACTGAAGAAATAATGGAACGCCTTAAAGTGAGCCGCGGTAATGCAAATATGAATGTGCGTGAACTCATCAACTGGCAACTGGTAAAGAGGGAAACGAAGGCCGGCGAACGCAAGGAGTTCTTCGTGGCGGAAAAAGATATGTGGAAGGTATTCAGGTTGATATTAAAGGAGCGGAAAAAGCGGGAGATAGATCCAATGATCCATATCATTCACGAATTAAGTGCATTAAAAGGCGATAAGAAAAATAAAGAGTATAAGCAATTCAGCGACCTGATAGATGATCTTGAAGACCTGACAAACAAAGGTGATAAAATGATGGAATTGGTAATTAAAAGTGATGAAAACTGGTTTCTGAATACATTCATAAAACTAATGCGCTGATTTTTTTTAATACAAAGTTTCAATATTTACTGAAAATACAAAAACATTAATTTCACTGTAAAACAAACATTATGAATTACACTGTTGCTGCTTACTGTTGGTATCTGCCAATAAGCGCTATTTTAACCATTTGGGTTGCAAGCACCCTGTTTAAAAACGGGAAGGTATTCCTGGTAGAAATATTTCACGGCAATAATGAACTGGCCAACGCCGTAAATAAATTATTGTTGGTGGGATTTTATCTTGTTAATCTCGGGTACATTGTTTTTACGATGACAATTGTAAAAGACATTATCTCAAACCAGGAGATATTTGAAGTGTTGAGTAAAAAGATCGGGTTGATCATTCTGGTTTTAGGATTCTGGCATTTCTTCAATATGTATTTATTGTTTCGCGGGAAAAGAAAATCAAAAGAGAACCAGATGCGCAAGGTTGAATTGGAACAATCCCGCACCAGGTAATACAAATAATTTTTTAGGATAAATAACCAAGTAAAATAAAACCATGTCGCTTAAACTCCTAACCGACCCAAGATTAAAAGAAGTTAAATGGAAAGACCTTCAGTATCTCACAAGGAAGGAAATTGCCACAGAGATCATGCTATCGTGGCCCTGGCTTGTAGGATCGTGTTTACTGGCTTATTTTGAATTGTATTTTCCCGCATTGATATTTTCATTTTTTTTCTTTCTCACGGGTTTACGACAATCGCATAATGCCCAGCATTATACAGTTGGCATATCCAACCGGGCCACCGAATGGTTTTTGTTTTTTTTAAGCACCACAATGATGGCAAGCATGCATGCCGTTAAATACAATCATATTCAACATCATAAAAGTCCTTTAACCGAAAATGATATTGAAGCCCTGAGCGCAAAAATGAAATGGTGGAAAGCAATTATGGCCGGACCATATTTTATTATAATGATCCATAGCCACGCCATGCGTTATGCAAATAAATTCATAAAAAGATGGATCATGCTAGAAGTATTGGTGATAAGTATCATCCTATTTTGTGCATGGTTCATCATTCGGGTCGATTGGTTAACTTACCATGTAACCGTTATGGTGATCGGAGAATTTTTCACTTCATTCTTCGCCGTATGGACGGTGCATCATGATTGTGAAGAAGATGAATTATTTTCCCGGACGGTAAGGGGTTTATGGCGGACTAAATTGTTTTACAACATGTTTTATCATACAGAACACCATTTATTTCCAAAGGTCCCAACCTGCCATCTACCGGAACTGGCAGAAAGGGTAGATAAAATAATTCCGGAAATAAAGAATAAAACTGTTTTATGAAAATTATAATTGCAGGAGGAAGCGGATCAATAGGTGCATGGCTTGCCGAATATTTCTCTAAAAAAGGAAATGATATAATTATTTTATCCAGGAAAAAATTCAGGGATAAGAATAAAATAAAATTTGTTCAATGGGATGCAAAAACATTTGGTGATTGGGCAGCGGAATTAAATGGAGCAGATATCATCATCAACCTAACTGGCAAAAGTGTCAATTGCCGGTATACGGAAAAGAATAAAAAAGAAATCATTGAGTCGCGGTTGCTTGCTACAAAAATTATAGGAGAAGCAATCAATAAATTAAAGGATCCGCCCAAGGTTTGGTTCAATGCTGCTTCTGCAACAATTTATCGCGACGCACGTGATTTTCCGCAAGATGAATTTACCGGTGAGATCGGAAGCGATTTCAGTATGAATGTTTGCAAAGCATGGGAAAAATGCTTTTATGAAATTGATGTTCCGCATACAAGGAAAATTGTTTTGCGCATGGCAATTACGCTCGGTATCAACGGTGGAGTAATTAACAGGTTTAAAAATTTGGTGCGTTTCGGACTTGGAGGAAAGATGTCAACCGGCACCCAGATGATGAGCTGGGTGCACGTTGAAGATATTGCCCGCTCGATCGAATTTTTATATGCGCATGAAAATTTGAATGGGATCTATAATATTTCTTCACCCTATCCTGTCGACAACAAAGAATTCATGGCCACTATCCGAAAATCCATGAAGATCCCGTTTGGAATTCCAACACCAAAATGGTTTTTAGCTTTCGGTGCATTTATCATCGGCACCGAAACCGAATTAATATTAAAAAGCCGCTGGGTAATTCCGCAGAAATTAATTGCAGCGGGATTCAAATTTAAATATGCGGAAGTTGGGAATGTGTTGATCAGTGAGCAGTCTCAGTAGGCAGTGGGCAGTGGCAAATACAAATATACACACATACAGCTAAATACGTGAACACTTGAACACGTTAAAACGTGAACACTTAGATATTATTTGATCACTCCAATTTGCTTCATCATTCCCAACAGATCACGCTCGCTCCATCGCTCTGTTATCTTTTCATTTTCAATTTTAAGAATGTCAATACCGGTCCAAACCGCATGGTTACCGCTTGGAGGAATTTTCCCTAATAGCATACCTGTTTGTGTTCCACTCACAGTTAATCGCACGGCAACTTTATCTCCTTCAGCAATCATTTCCTCTACCGAAACCTGCACATCGGGATAAGCAGTAGCAACCATTGTCAGAAATTGCTGGAATCCTTCAATCCCTTTTGGCAAAGCTGGATCTGCATAATGATCAACAAAATTTTCAGCCATAATTAAATGCATAACAACAGTATCGCCTTCATTAATCACATCCGAATAAAACTGGATCGCGATGGATTTGTTTTTTTCCGTCATGGTTGGAGTTGTTTGAGCAGTTAAATTTAGCAAAGGAAGCATTAAAATAGTAATGCTGAGAATTGTTTTAAAGGTTTTCATTTTATTGATGACTTAGGTGATTAAATATACCAATTCTCCAGTTAAGCAACTATATCCGCTTATACTCGCTTAGATACATAATCAATTAACAAGGAGAAATATTTTAGCATTTTAAATTCTAGTTTATGCCCAACAAAAACAATCCCGAAATTTCTCCGGAGGATGATCTCCGTGCTGAGAATGAAGTAAAAAAATTGCGCCTGGAAATGGAACAGGGCGCAGTATTCGGCGGCAACTTTAATGAGATCCCGCCAGAGGTTGAAAAACAATTCCTCGACAACATCTTTGCTTTCGAAAAACAATATGCTGAAAATGTAAAGATCTCAGTCTATGATTTTATCGGCAAGCCCGAGATTATGCCTACTGATAAATTAAAAGACGACGAGATAAAAATGGAATTGGAGAAAATGTATGCACTGCTTTCTCAAAACGGGCTTGCTCTCGATGTGTTGGCTGATTATGAAAATGAGGACCGCCTGATATACACCTTTATCGTTGAAGAACTTTTTTCTCATATGATCGATGATATCAGGATACCGGGCTGGGTATGCAATTTTATTTATGAGGAATTTCATCCCAATCACCAATACGATATCCGCAACCGCTGTGATGAATTCATTGAATATGTTTTCAGAGATAAATATCCCGGGGCCGAAAGGTTCGATGAATTTGTTTTTCAATGCAATGAAATGTATGTCAGCGAAAATGATTCGTCACCTTATCCCAAAAAAATATCACCTTCACTCACCAATTTTTTCAACGCTTTTCCCAGTCGAACATTGAATTCATTTAAGATCCGTTCCATTGAAAATGATAATGAATTCTCACTGGTTAAATTTTTGATAAATTATGATGCTTATACTGAAATAAACGAACCGGTGCATTTCAGTGGGCACGGGCAAATTATTGTGGTTTGCGAATATGATTACTGGTGTATTAAGAAAGTGGATATGCCCGGACTGGAGATCAAATAACATGAGGCTGTTACCGTGGATCAGACAATGGAATTTCCTTAATGCTCATTTTTGTTGCCTGTAATTGAACCGCATCAATGTTGCATGCTTGTCCTGTGCCTCATTGGTAATCAACATGTCTCCATTATCAAAGAAAGAAATTCCTTCCGCTTTGTTGAAAGTTGTTTCATCAAGCATTTCTGCATGTTTTATTGAGCCCTCAGGACCAAAAATAAATAGCATATGGTCAGCTGCAGATAAGAGATAGAGATCATGAGTAACCGGTTGAATTGCAATAGCCGAGGTGAATAATTTCATAACAGGAATATTAACCTTGTCATTTCCCTTTTTCCTGGTTTTTTCTGGTAAATCGAGGTTATTATCCAGAGCGAACTGAATTATAGTTTCAACATCAAAATTATAAATGGGCTCTTCAGATAATTTTTTTGTTTTGAGATCGAAAGAATAAATTTCCCTTCGGTTTTTATTTTCCGGTCCTTTTCCGGGTTTTGTTTTTGAAGCGATCAGCAATCGATCATTTTTCTGATCATAGCATAATCCTTCATTGTTATCAGAAGGAGTTGGAATTGGGTAGGAATTTATCTTAAATTCCTTTTTATCATAATTTGATATTTCGTAAAGCACGCCGTCACTTTGCAAGATATAAATGGTATTATCCACTCTTGTAATACCTTCATAGTCGCCATCAATATTAAAAGTATATTGATCCTGTATTTTATTCCTGCTGATATTATAGATGAATAAAATTCCATTCTCATCCTGCACACATGCAATGGTTTTATCATTAATTATTGTTAACCCTGAGATCTCACGCAATGTATCGGGCAGGATCAATGTTATCTCGGGATTTTCAAGATCGTACTCAGGCAGATCAGATTTTCCTGAATTGATCTTATTGTCGCATCCTATAAGCAAATAAAATATTAAGGTAATTCCTGTAAACATGCCTGTCGGTTGATCGTTTATAACGGCTTTGGTCAAATCTTATTTTTGAAATTAAAGAAAAACAGGTAAATGTATTTCCCAACCGGCTATTCATACAATTTTATCCCTGAAAATCCGAAATAAGGTGCTGATGACTACCCATTTGATTCCCCTATGAAAATATTTTCTTTCCCGAAACTCAATGAAATCAGGCTCTTAACCAAATTTAACGCCAGCTACTAGTAAAAACAAGCTACTATGTATTGTATAGTTCAAGATAATACCATAGGTTTGCACCATGAATATAGAAAATGCTCAGGCTCAAATGCGGAAAGGAGTGCTGGAGTTCTGTATCCTGGCCATTATAAGTGAGGGGGAGATCTATCCAACCGATGTGATCAACAGGTTGAAACAAAGTAACCTGTTGGTGGCCGAAGGAACGGTTTACCCACTGCTTAACCGGCTGAAGACTATGGAATTACTCAGTTACAAATGGGTGGAAAGCAATTCGGGTCCACCACGCAAATATTATCAGCTTACCGAAAAGGGCAAAGAATTTTTAACTGCATTAAATAAAACATGGATCGAATTATCCGATGCAGTTTCAATTAACTCGAAACATTTAAACAGTAGATAACATGAACAAGCTATTATATGTAAACATCGGCGGGGTCGTTTTTCAGATTGATGAATCCGCTTATAAAAAACTCGACAATTATTTAAACAGTATCAGGAAAAAATATTCCACGGTTGCTGATGGTGATGAAATAATAACGGATATAGAAAACAGGATCGCCGAATTATTTCATGAAAAGGTTGGTGAACGCGGCGCAATTACTTCTGAATATGTTGACGAGATAATTACTGTGATGGGTAAGCCGGAAGAATTTGAAAATGAAAATGCCAGCCAACAAAAATCGCATCATGCGCCCGAAGAAGAAAGGCGTCACAGGGCGACAAAATTTTACAGGGATAAAGAAAATGATTTGCTTGGTGGGGTTTGCGCAGGGTTTGCAGCAAAATTTAATATTGATGCACTTTGGATCCGCATTGCATTTTTGATCGCATTCTTATTTTTCGGTACGGGTCTTTTATTATATATCATTTTATGGATAATTATCCCTGAGGCAAGAACAACATCCGAAAAAATTGAAATGCGGGGCGATAAAGTGGATATCAGCAATATCGAAAAAACAATAAAAGAGGAAGCGGCTCAATTCAAGAACCGTATGAAAGATTTCGGTAACGAAGTAAAGGAAACTTTCACCGGAGAAAGGATGGAGCGCACAAAAAAAAACGCCGGTGACTTTATTGAGAGTGCAGTGGAAACCCTGAAGCCGTTGATTCGCTCAATTCTGAAAATATTTGTTTTTATCGTTCTTATAGGTTGCCTGGTTATTGTTGCCGCATTGGCAATTGAATTATTTTTTAACTGGGGTAATAATTTTTCGGATGTTCATTTCATTGGAAATCATGTTACAAACGGCGGGTCGCAGGCCTGGTTATTAGTAACCTGTGCTATTGCATTAGTAGTCATCCCACTTATCGGAATTATTTTTTCGAGCATTAAATATTTGGTCGGAATAAAAAAGAAAACAAATTATGTAAGTACAACTCTTGGTATTTTATGGACCGGTTGTTTAATTGCTTTAATTTTTCTTGGAATTACCATTGGGCGCAATTTCAGGTATGAGGGCAATATCAGCAATAAAGTAGATCTTATCCAGCCATTGAATAATACTTTATTTATTCAGTTGGATGGAGAAACATCACATAAAAAATATTGGGATGAAAAGCATCACCGCGGAAGTTGGGGTTTTGTTGAGACAAACGGAGATGAAATGGAATTTAATGAGATCAATATTGAATTTGAAAAGAGCCTGGATACCAATTATGCTATAATAATAAATAAAAATGCCAGGGGCTACGATCGACAGAATGCAAAAGAAAATGCCGAAGTGTTGAATTTTAAACTGGAACAAAAGGGAGATTCCATCATTATCATTCCTTCTTCAATTGAATTATTGGAAAACCAGATGTTCCGCGGTCAGGAGGTAAGTGTACTCATACGTGTTCCAATAAATAAATTTGTGGTGCTGGATAAAAATATTGAAGAATATCTCGACAACAATGAATACGTTTCTGATCTGCGCGACATCGATCTGTTTGGAAATAAACTCAAAATGACCGGAGGTGGACTAAAACCCGCTTATTAACTGGCATCGCAATTTATTTTTAATTTTATGGGATGAACATCAGTCCCGCTCACTGGCATTTATTGCTCAATCATTTTCCGGTTGTACTAAGTATAACCGGAGTACTTTTTATTATCGCATCTCTTGCCGTTAAAAAAGAATATTTAAAATCGGGGGGGATAATGATCCTAATTGTTGCGGCAATTTTATCATGGCCGGCTTTTGAAACTGGTAAAAATGCCGAAGAGCCGGTGGAGGAAATTGCAGGTATCAGCCATGAAGCAATTCATACCCACGAACGAATTGCAAATAATGGCTTCAGGATAATGGTTGCTACAGGTATAATCGCTTTGATCACATTAATTCTGGTAAACAGAAAAAATAAAGCTGCAAAAATATTTTTTATCCTAACCCTATTTGCCGGACTGGCTTCAGCAATATACCTGAGTTATGTCAGCTATACTGGCGGTGAAATTCGACATACAGAGATAAGGGGAGAATTCTTTGGAGATTAATATTGAAAAATGAGAACAGGGGTTTGGCTATTGTTGCTTCTTATCTGCACATTATTTTCATGCAATAATGACCCCAGGCATATCAGCAGGTCATTTTATTTTTGGAAGCATGAGCTCCGGTTTAATGAGGCTGATCAAAAATTGATCGATTCTTTAAACATACAAAGGCTATATATTAAATTTTTTGATGTTAAATGGGAACGGAATGCAAATCAACCGATTCCGGTTGCCGATATTACATTTACCGATGCGGTGCCTGATCATTTGGAAATTATTCCAGTGGTTTTTATAACCAACGAAACATTCATTAAAATAAACAATGAAGAAATAAAAACACTTGCGTTGAAAATATCTAAGCGAATTGAGGATATTCTAAACGAGAATAAGTTAAAAACTCCAGGAGAAATACAACTCGATTGCGATTGGTCTGAATCAACAAAAGAAAAATATTTTTTATTGATCGATGAAATGAAAAAATACCCGGTATGGAAAGATGTGAAATGGAGCGCCACTATTCGCCTGCACCAGGTAAAGTATTTCGAGCAAACAGGTGTTCCACCGGTTGACAGGGGTATGCTGATGTTTTATAATATGGGCAATATTGAAGAATCCACTTCAAACAATTCCATTTACGATGAGGAGATAGCATTAAATTATGTCAAAAGTATCAGCGCTTATCCATTAGTCCTTGATGCAGCCATTGCCTGTTTTAGCTGGGGGTTGCTTTTTGATGGAAATGAATTGCTTAAGATATTTTACCCGTTGTATGAATATGAATTACCTGATTCATTGTTTAGCAGGGAGGGGAATGAAATATTTATTGCGAAGAAAAATTTTTATTTTGAAGGACAATTCATGGTGGAGGGAAACAGGATAAGGCTGGAAACAATGTCGCCGGAATTGAGTGAACAGTCGGCAAAATTATTGGCAGCCAATTTAAATAATGATGATCGTTCAGTAATTTTATATCACTTTGACCCAATCATTTTAAACCGGTTTCATTATGAAGGCTTCGAAAATATATTTACTGCTTTTGAGTAGTATTTTATCAGTGCTTCCAATCCGAATTGCAAATACCTGTGGCTGGTTTTATGATGAAGATGAATTATTTATCAGCCCGTTCGACCAGTTGTTGCCTGACCTCCCGCAGCTCTACCCCTTCTTCTACTCCTACCATTATTATAACTGGTCGTGGACCAATGAAGATGTTTTTAATGATCTGCGTAACGATGAGGTTGCCAATATTAACGACTGGCTTGCGCATTGGAATAATACCATGTCAGCATATGATGCGCATCTAATGATTTATGAAAGCACCGGAGAAGACCTCAGGAAAATAAAAAAATATTTGACTGGCAGTGAATCGGTCACCCCGAAGTTCGAAAAATCGCCGGTAGTAAAATCATGGAAGGAAGGAAATTTTCTCGAAGATTTTGATTATTTAATTTTCGCGAAAGAGATCGAACCCCTGGTAGGATATCTTGATTATTGGTCGAATGAAAAACGAAATGTTGCGGCGATGAATGCGATGCGTGGTGATATCAATGCACTGATCAAAAAATCGAATTCACCATTTATTAAGCAGCGGTATATTTATCAGACATTGCGCCTGGCGCATTATTCGGGAAATTACCAGGAATGTTTAAACCTTTATGATAAATATGAAAACGACCTTGATCTGAATTCACTCATCGGCCAATGGTGCTTATCGTTGAGAGCCGGAGCATATTGGCGGATGAACAAGTTTGCAGAATCGTCATATTATAATTCTCTTGTCTTTGCAAATTGCCCTTCGCGAAAACTATATGCCGAGCGTGACTTTTGGATAGACAATGAAGCAACCTGGCAAAAATGTCTGGCAATGACAAAAAACGATAATGAAAAAATTGTGCTTTGGGCGCTCACAGGTATTAATCAAAATAATTCTGCACTAATAGCCATGGAGGAAATTGCAAAGCTCGATGCAAGATCTGAATACCTGGAATTGTTGCTTGCAAGGGAAGTAGAAAAAATTCAACGCAATATGATGCCCGAGAGGAGCAGTTTCACTGTATCTGAAGAATACAATGATTATGCAGTGCCTGAAATGAATAAATTGGATGATCTGGAGATCTTTATTTCAAAAATGATTGATGGAAATAAATTGCGAACACCATCATTTTGGTTCTCTTCAATGGCATATCTTAAATACTTGAAAAACGATTTGCAATCTACTGTGGCGTTCTCCCGATTAGCTTTAACAACTGCAGGAGAAAACAAGCCATTAAAAACCCAGGCATTTATATTATGGGGAATGGCCTTTACCGGTTCGCTAAAGGAAATAAATTCAGAAACAGAATTGATTGCATTGAACCACATCAATAATATTTTGGATGGTTCTACAATGGTTAAACCGGAAGAATATTCAATCAAATCAAATATCAATGATGCATATGCTGTCATGATGCACGACCTGGCACAGTTATATCTGAACCAGGGCCAGTTAGAAAAAGCGGAAATATGCAGAAGTTTATATGTTGATTATTATGATCTCTATAACGATCTGCCTGACTTCGCTACAGTATTATCCTTGTATAATTATGTGGATTCAAAAAATAATAATGCGTTTGACGAGCATTTGAAAATGAAATTTGCCTATTCAAAAGATATGCTGGCTGAAATGCTTGGCACTATTAAAATGGGTGAATTTGATTTTAATGCAGCGATCAGTTGGTTCGAAAAAATAGCTGACCCGGAAGCGATCGCATATTATGTTTTACCCACAGATCCATTTCTGATCCATTTATGGGATTGCCATGATTGTGATTTTATTTCCAACGCAGGCGATTTGACGAAACTGGAGCTAGCAAAAAAAATAGTTGAACTTGAAAGCGACCTGCAAAAAACCCCTGAGAATAAAGCTGAGATTTTTCACCTGTTAGGAAATGCATATTATAACAT
>JBIOHA010000011.1:0-21191 GCA_044448625.1 Chitinophagales bacterium
GTGATCGACGTAGGAGATCTACTTCATGTCAGAACCCAAAACATTGAGTGAATCTTTATTTGCACATTAAAATAATTAGCACATTATTATTTATCATGAAAAAACAAGCAATTATTTTATTCCTGCTTACTCCAACTGCTCTCTGAATAAACTGTTTTCCTGTCCTGATACTTGATACCTGATACATGATTCTTGATCCCCCCTTTCTTACTTCTTACTTCTTACTTCTTACTTCCTACTTCTAATACTACCCTTCCCTCACTCAAATCATCATTTCGCCCTTAAAACCTGCCATTTCATACAAAAGCCCTGAAACATTTATAAATACTGCTTAGATTTAAATAGACTTTAATAATCACTACTTAATTCCCATACAAGAATGAAAAAACTAACCACATTTTTAAGTGCAATTGCGCTGACAATTTTGGCATTTTCCCAAACCCCGATTCCGGATTTGATCATTGATGCCGACCAAACATTTGCCCATTTAGGTAATTATGTTTCATCTGCTGGTGATGTAAATGCGGATGGTTATATGGATGTAGTTATCGGTGCCTGGATGTATGATTATGGTGAGGCAGGTGAGGGAAGAATTTATATTCATCATGGCTCTGCAACTGGAATAAATATTACTCCACAAACAACCATTGAACTCAACCAGCACAACGCTAATTTCGGCAGATCGGTTGCCTGCGCCGGCGATATAAATGGCGATGGTTACGACGATATTATTGTTGGTGCTTCGGGATATAATAATGGTCAGTCGAATGAAGGGGCCGCATATATTTATCTTGGCTCATCAACTGGAATCAATCTTGTTCCCAACGCAATTATAGAAAGCGACCAGGCCCAGGCAGAATTTGGAACATCAGTAGCTTCGGCTGGTGATATAAATGGAGATGGCTATGATGATGTAATTGTAGGCGCACCATATTTTGACAACGGACAAACGGATGAAGGCAGGGCATATGTTTATTTAGGTTCTTCAACAGGCATTAATACAACTCCTGCAATTGTGCTTGAAAGTAATGATGCAGTGGCATATTTTGGTTATTCCGTTTCAGGCGCCGGCGATATAAATAATGATGGTTATGATGATATAATTATCGGGGCACATAAATATTCTGATGGAATAATAAATAGCGGAAAGGTATTTATTTACCATGGATCTGCAACTGGAATAAATGCAACCCCAACTTTAATTATGAGCGGTGTACAAGCAAATGAATTATATGGAATTTCAGTTTCTTCTGCAGGCGATATCAATGGAGATGGATACGGAGATATTATAGTTGGTGCAGATAATTATACAAACGGTCAGGATTACGAAGGCCAGATTTATATTTATCATGGCACCGCAGGCGGATTAAATGCAACACCAATGGCAACCATTGAGGGCAACCAGAGTTCAGCGCATTATGGTATCTCAGTCGCTTCTGCCGGTGATGTAAATAGTGATGGCTTTGGTGATGTTGTTGTAGGTGCAGAACAATTTGTAAATGTGGAATATGGCGAAGGCCGAGGATATTTATATTTTGGTTCAATAAGCGGACTGATCACTGTGCCGCAATTAACGATGGAACCGAATAAATCATCTTCATATTTCGGTTCTTCAGTTGCAAGTGCAGGGGATGTAGACAATGATGGTGATGATGACATCATTATCGGTGCTCCATCCTGGGATGATGATCTCAATAGTGAAGGCGGAGCATTTATTTATTTAAGTGATTTTTGTGTGGCTGTTGCTGAAACATGCAATTCACTGGATGATGATTGTAATGGATCAATTGATGATGATATAATTGAAACAATAAATATTTCTGCAGATGATCCAACAATATTCTGTCAGGGCGGTTCTGTTTTATTAACGGCAACTTATTCCGGTACATCAGTGCAATGGAAAAAGAACGGAACAAATATTCCTGGCGCAATATCATCTACTTATTCTGTAATTAAATCCGGGAACTATACAGCAGTTACCACATCACCATGCGGTACAGCCACTTCTTCTTTAATACACGTCACCGTAAATAAAAATCCTCCTGCATCCATTACCGCTGCTGGTGCCACAACGTTTTGTGCCGGTGGCTCAGTAATACTAACTGCAAATTCCGGTGCCGGATTAAGTTACCAATGGTATAAAAACGGAACCGCAATTACCGGCGCAACTGCAATTAATTATACCGCAATCACCGCAGGCAATTATAAATGCCGTGTTACAAAAACAGCAAGTGGATGTTTTAAAAATTCAAATACGATCACTGTTACAGTTCCATGCAGAGAAGGATTTACTGCAGATGAACATCCGATCAACAGCCGATTTGAGATCTATCCCAATCCAAACAATGGAACATTTACCATCACCAGCGAATTGATTTCCGAAGCGGAATCCACATCTCCCCTTGAGGGGAGACTGAGAGGGGTGACAATCTACAACTCCCTCGGCGAAGTCGTATTTTCAAAAGAACTGTGTACAGCATCCAGCGGAAATTCAAATGATGGCAATATCAATGAAACAATTTCTTTGGAAAATATTCCATCAGGGATTTATTTTATCCGGTTGCAAAATGGCATTGTCTATTCCGAACAAAAGCTAATTATTGAATAACAATTAATATTACTCACTATGAACCAAAAACTTTATTTAAACCTGCTCGCGATATTTTTATCTGCGAGCATTTTTGCACAACCTGTAATGCAATGGGAAAATGCATTAAACGCATCCAATGAAGACGATTCTTTTTGTATTGACCACACCAGCGATGGTGGAGCCATTGTTTGCAGCGGTTCCTATTCTGCGGCCGGCGGCGATAAAACCGAAACAAGTATAGGGAAAGACTATTGGGTAATTAAATTTAACGCTGAAGGTGCAATTGAATGGCAAAATACACTCGGTGGAGCACTGGATGACCAGGCTAATGTTTGTCATCAAACTGTAGATGGCGGCTATATTATCGGCGGCCATTCTAATTCTCCGCATAGCACCGATAAATCGGAAAATGCCATTGGCATCACAGACTATTGGATCATAAAATTGAATGCTGCCGGAGCCATTGTTTGGGAAAACACCATTGGTGGAAAAGGACAGGAATTTTTGAGCGATATACATGAAATATCTGGAGTTGGATATATCGTAGCTGGCACTTCAACCTCCAGCATCGGCTTTGATAAAACGGAAGCAAAACACAGTAATTATCCGGATTTTTGGATCATGCAACTTGATGCGTCGGGTACTATCATTTGGCAAAATACAATTGGTGGAACAGGTTCAGAAATGGAACCCCGTATTGTGCAAACAATAGATGGCGGTTTTTTGGTTGGCGGTTATTCGGATTCAAATATTGGATATGAGAAGACTGAAAATTGCATCGGCAACTATGATTATTGGGTAGTTAAGCTGGATGCTGCTGGAAATGTGGAGTGGGACAATACAATAGGTTCTACTAACGCTGATGAACTTAATTCCATTATTGTATTGCCCGGAGGTGGATATTTGTTGGGTGGTGTTGGTGGTGCAGGGATATCGGGCGACAAAACAGAATTCGATGGTCTTAGTGATTACTGGATATTAGAAATCAACGCTCTCGGATCAATTATCTGGCAAAGAACGATTGGGGGCACCCATACCGACAGACTCGAAAACATGATCACTACAATGGATGGTAATATATTGCTTACCGGGTTCAGTTTTTCCGGAATATCAGGCGATAAAACAGTTCCACAGTGGAACGATGGTGATTATTGGGTAATAAAAATAGATGTGAATGGCAATATTTTATGGCAGGAAGATTATGGAACCATAGCGGCTGATAATATCTTTTCGGCAATGCAAAGTAACGACGGCGGATATTGGATCTGCGGGTTCACCAACGCAGGTATCTCAGGAAATAAATCGGAACCGGCTTACGGAAGCAATGATATATGGATCGTGAAAATTGCACCTGATAATTGTGTCGCAGAAATTTGCAATGGACTGGATGATGATTGTAATGGTTTAATTGATGACGACATCTCCATTAGTATTTCAATTGCAACCGATGATGAAACAATTGTTTGTAAAGGAGAAAGTGTTGTTCTTGAAGCAACACATACAGGAACAAATTTACAATGGATGAAAAATGGTGTTAGCATCGCAGGCCAAATCTTTCCAACATACAATGTTACAGCCACAGGAATTTATAACTGTGTTAGCTCCACAGCATGCAGCGTTGCAACTTCAAACGAAATCAACGTTACGGTTAATCCGACGCCAAAAGCAACGATTTCTGCAGGCGGCCCCATTTCTTTTTGTGCAGGCGGCTCAGTTTTATTAACTGCGACAACAAATATTGGAACAAATTATCAATGGTTAAAAAACGGGTTTTCAATTGCAGGGGCAACATCCAGCACATATACTGCAACTACTGCAGGAAATTACAAATGTCGGATCACTGTTGCTGCTACAGGTTGTTTAAAAGAAAGTTCAAAAATTGTGGTGTCCATTGTTTGTAAAGAAGGGGAAATGAATAGTGATCAGCAGATACTGATTTACCCAAATCCAAATAACGGGACATTTCTAATTTCAGCAACTCTGCGGCCTCTGTGTGCTCTGTGTGACAAAAATGGAACCATCATTGAGATTTACAATTCCTTCGGCGAACTCATTTATTCAAAACAGATAAATGAAACTGATGGAATAATCAATGAGACAATTGATCTTGGAAATATTTCGAGCGGGATTTATTTTATTAAATTGAGTGATGGAGAAAATGAGATGGTACAAAAATTAATAATTAATTGAAAAACGAAATACGATAAACATGAAAAAACATTTATCTATTATCTGCGGTGCATTTCTTATCACTCATTATTCCTTTTCTCAGCCCGTAATGCAATGGGAAAATAGCATTGGCGGGACGAATACTGATGCTGCAAGTAGTATTGATCATACAAGTGACGGCGGTGCAATAATTTGTGGTGATTCTTATTCCGCAATCGGCGGTGATAAAACTGAAAACAGTCTGGGAGATGATATTTGGGTAATAAAATTAGACAGTGCAGGAAATATCGAATGGCAAAATACCATCGGTGGCACACTCAGCGATGCCGGAGATGTCTGTCATCAAACTGCAGATGGCGGATATATTGTTGGTGCAACTTCCTATTCCGGCCATTGTGCAGATAAAGCAGAAAATCCAAAAGGCGCTTCAGATTATTGGGTCATTAAATTAAATGCATCCGGCGACATTGTTTGGGAAAATACCATCGGTGCTAAAGGACAGGAAATTCTAACTGATATTAATGAATTGCCGGGAGGCGGGTATATTGTTGCCGGTACTTCAGACTCTAAAATCGGGTTTGATAAAACTGAAGACCGACACGGTATTTATCCCGATTACTGGGTGATGCAACTCGATGCAACCGGAAATATTATCTGGCAAAATACAATTGGTGGTATGCTTTCAGAAATCAAACCGGTTATTGTTGCAACACCCGATGGCGGTTTTATGGTTGGTGGTTGGTCTGATTCAAATATCGGGTTTGAAAAAACAGAAAATTGTATTGGCGGTTTTGATTACTGGATAATTAAACTGGACGCATCCGGAAATGTGGAGTGGGATAATACAATGGGATCAACCTACGATGATGAACTCACTTCAATAATTCCTGTAGCCGATGGCGGGTATTTGCTTGGTGGTGTTGGCGAATTTGATTACTGGATATCAAAAATAAATGCAAGCGGTTCAATTATTTGGGAAACAATATTTGGCGGAACCGGCTATGATAGATTGGGAAGTATGGAAACCACAAACGACGGAAATATATTATTATGCGGTTATTCCAATTCTGGTATATCCGGAAATAAAACAGTACCGCTTATTAATGATATGGATTATTGGGTAATAAAAATGGACACGTCCGGCAATAGCATCTGGCAGGAAGATTATGGAACCGTGAAGGCTGATTATATTTATTCCGGTACACAAACATCAGATCATGGATATCTGCTTTGCGGATATACAACCGGCGGAATTTCAGGAAATAAAACAGAAGCCAACATGGGTGGAAATGATATCTGGATCGTTAAATTGGCTCCCGATAATTGTACGGCAGAAATTTGTAATGGAATAGATGATGATTGTAATGGAATAACAGATGACGGTATTGTCATTTCCATCAATATTACTACCGATGATGAAACAACTATTTGCAGCAATTCAGATGTTTTATTGGAAGCAACCTATACAGGTACGTCTGTACAGTGGCAAAGAAGCGGAGTAAATGTAGCAGGGCAAATTTATCCAACTTATGCAGTAGCGGCATCAGGTGATTACTCATGTGTTACCTCAACAACGTGCAGTACACAAACATCTAATGTTATCAGCGTTACGGTTAATCCAACACCTAAAGCAACTATTGCTGCTGGCGGCCCAACTTCGTTTTGTGCCGGAGGTTCGGTTGAACTTACAGCAACAACAAACATTGGCACTTCTTATCAATGGGAAAAAAACGGTTTTTCCATTGGAGGGGCAACCAGTAATCATTACACGGCTACAACCGCAGGCAATTATAAATGCAGAATTACAGTTGGCGCTACAGGGTGTTATAAAGAAAGCAAGAAAATAGTTGTATCCATTGTTTGTAAGGAAGGGCAGGATACAAAGGATTCGGATTTTAATATTTTCCCTAATCCTGTCCATAATGAATTTACAATTACAGGTTCTGTATCTGAAGATAACCCACTGATCAAAATTTATAACCCTGTCGGACAATTAATTTTATCTAAACAATTGAATGTAGAAAACAATAGCGTTAATGAAATAATTAATTTCTCAAAATTGTCTGCATATAAAAATTTAATTAATGGAATATACCTGGTTAAAATTACTGATGGCAATTCTGAACATGTAATCAAAATAGTTTTTGAAAATTAATTTTTTAATTATCCTCAAATAAAAAAAATGAAAACAATTTTAGTAGCAACTTTTTTCCTTTTGCTGGCATGGAATTTATTTTCTCAGGAACCTGCTATCCAATGGCAAAACACGATAGGTGGTACGGGAGAAGATCAATTGAATCAGTCCATTCAAACAAGTGATGGCGGATATATTTTAGCCGGGTATTCTTCCTCATTGATCTCAGGCGATAAAACATTGGCAGGATTTGGATTGAGTGATTATTGGGTGGTGAAAACAGATAATTTAGGAGTTATCGTATGGCAGCAGGTTTATGGTGGAAGTGGCGACGATAAATGTGTTGACATAAAGCAAACACCGGATGGCGGGTTTATTATTGGCGGATATAGCAATTCCGGAATTTCAGGTAATAAATCTGAAGCAAATATAGGGTCTAATGATTATTGGATCTTAAAAACCGATGCATCGGGAAATATTACCTGGCAAAATACAATAGGTGGAAGTGGAAATGATTTTTTAACAGTTATAATTCAAACTACTGATGGTGGATTTATTGCAGGTGGTTATTCAGGTTCAGGTATTTCAGGTGATAAAACCGAACCATCTAATGGAAGTAATGATTATTGGATCGTTAAATTAAATGCTGCAGGATCTATCGTTTGGCAAAACGGCATTGGTGGCTCAGGTGCAGATCTATTAAAATCCATTAAGAAAACCGACGATGGTGGATATATTGCAGGGGGAAATTCTACATCACCGATTTCAGGAGATAAATCTGAGATTTGTTTTGGAGGTACTGATTACTGGATCGTAAAATTAAATGGATCGGGTGTAGTTCAATGGGAAAATACAATTGGCGGCACTTCTGATGATCAGTTAAATTCAGTTTTTCAAACAACTGCGGGTGGTTTTTTGTTGGCGGGTAGTTCAAAATCAAATTTTGGATTTGACAAAAACGAAATGGCCATTGATGATGATTATTTGGATTATTGGATATTGGAAACTGACAATGCAGGAAATATACTTTGGCAGCAAACCATCGGTGGTATTGTTGATGATATCCTGGTGAAGACATTTCAAACTGCAGATGGAGGAATTATTGCTGCCGGATATTCAAATTCAGATGATAATGAGGATAAGCTGGAGCCCAAAATTGGATTGAATGATCTCTGGATAATGAAATTATCTGCAACGGGAAATATCTCCTGGCAAAATGTAATTGGCGGGAATAACCAGGATTATTTTACATCCATTCAGCCAACTTCAGACAATGGATATATCATCAGTGCATTTTCCAAATCACCAATAAGCGGCGATAAAACTGAAAATGTTGTTGGTGGAGGAACGGCATCTGATTATTGGATCATTAAGCTCGCTCCGGATAATTGTATTCCAATACCATATTATGCAGATATAGATGAGGATCTTTTTGGTGATCCGCTTAATTTTAGAAACGCCTGTGAAATACCAGAAGGATTTATTGTAAATAATTCTGATTGTAATGATAACAGTACAATGACCAATTCCTCGAAACCGGAAATTTGTGATGGTGATGATAATAATTGCAACGGTTTGATAGATGAAGGAATTGGTGCCTGCAATCCCGGCCCATCCATCGACTGGCAGGGAATCATCGGGGGAAGTGCCGGCGATTATTTGGAATGTGTAAACTCTACTGCAGATGGCGGGTTTATTTTCGGTGGAAATTCCTGGTCTCAGATGGGATATGATAAAACAGAAAATTCACTTGGGGAGGATTATTGGATTGTAAAAACCGATGCAGCGGGAAATGTTGAATGGGACAATACGATCAGTGGAACAGGTAATGATGATTTGAATTATGTTGAGCAGACCCAGGATGGTGGTTATATATGTATCGGATACTCATGGTCCGAAAGCGGTGCAGATAAAACAGAAGGCACAATAGGATTTTATGGCGATGCCGACTATTGGGTAATTAAATTAAATGCCGCGGGAAATATTATGTGGCAGAATACTATAGGTGGTGGACATACCGATCTTGGCAGGGTAATTCATCAATTATCCGATGGTTCTTATATTATCGGAGGCGATTCTTATTCCGGCGATGATTTTGATAAAACAGTACCCAGTTATGATGTTATTTATCGGTCAGATTATTGGATCATTAAATTAAATAGTTTTAATGCGATAGTATGGCAAAGTGGTTTTGGTGGAACAGGTGAAGATTATTTAGCGGATGTTATTCCAACCAGTGATGGTGGTTTTCTGGCTGCAGGAAGTTCTAATTCTCCGATCTCCGGTGTTAAAACAACAGAAAATGTAACAGGTGATTGTTGTCTTGGAAATGATTCAACAGATTATTGGATAGTGAAAATGGATGCCAATGGAATTAAGCAGTGGGAAAAAACTATTGGAGGTGGATATTCAGATGTGCTATTTAATGTGATCCAAACGGATGATGGAGGATTTTTATTAGGCGGTAAATCAAGTAGTAATGCGTATGGGGATAAAACAATGGACTCCTACGGATCATCCGATTATTGGGTCGTAAAAACTGATGCAGATGGAAATATTGAATGGCAAACAGATTATGGTTCTTCTCATTTTGAATATTTTCAAAACATGCGACAGGCTGATGATGGTGGATACCTTTTAGCCGGTTATGGATCTGAAGGTGCAGGTGGAAATAGAATTGAAGGTTCTTATGGTGAACATGATTATTGGATAATTAAAATTGATGATATAGGTAATATTATCTGGCAGAATGTATTAGGTGGTTCAGAGGACGATGAACCCAAAGCCTTCCTTCAAACACCTGATGGCGGTTATCTTGTAGCCGGAAATTCCGTATCGGGAATTTATGCCGAGAAAACCGTGAATAACATCGATATCGCCGGATCTGAATATTATTCAAACGATTACTGGCTGGTAAAATTCGCACCAGATTGTTTACCATTGGATGAAATCTGCAATACTATCGACGACAACTGCAATACATTAATTGATGAAGATATTACCGAAACAATTTCCATCTCCGCTGGCGGCCCAATAATTTTCTGTCAGGGTGGAAATGTAATACTTACTGCCACTTATTCCGGCACATCAGTCCAATGGAAAAAGAATGGGACAAATATCGCAGGTGCAACATCATCAACTTATTCAGTAATTAAATCAGGAGATTATACCTGCGTAACAACAAGTCCTTGCGGCACAGCAACATCATCATTAATTCATGTCACCGTAAATAAAAACCCAGCAGCATCCATTACTGCTGGTGGAGCAACTACATTTTGTGCAGGCGGTTCTGTTACATTAACTGAAGCTGCAGTTGCAGGAAGCACTTACCAATGGTACAAAGGTGCCGCAGCAATCGGAGGTGCAACATCAACAAATTATATTGCCACAACTGCAGGAAATTATAAATGCCGTGTTACAAAAACAGCGAGTGGTTGTTTTAAGAATTCGAATGTAATTGCGGTAACTGTTCCATGCAAAGATGTTGAGGAGTCAGTGGTGAATGGTGAGTTTGACTTCACGATATATCCAAATCCGAATAATGGCAATTTTCAGATCAGTATGGATAATATAAATCAAAATGCAGTAATTGAAATTTATAATTCAATCGGTGAACTCATTTTCACAAAACAAGAAACATCGTCAATAGAAAATATTTCAATAAATAATATAAGCTGCGGAATTTATTTTGTACGGCTTATAAATGGAATTAATTATAAGGAACAAACCCTAATCATCGAATAAATCTGCAGTTATGAAAAAACATTTATTTTTTGTTTCAATTTCATTAGTCATTGCTCATTACTGCTTTTCTCAGGCGCCGGCTGTTGAGTGGCAAAATAATATTGGTGGCAATCAAAATGATCAGTTAATAAAAGTGATTAACACCACTGATAATGGATCTCTCCTTGTTGGAAATTCTTACTCTTCAATGTCTGGAGATAAAACAGAAAATGGAAATGGAGGTATGGATTTTTGGGTCATTAAGTTAAACGAAATTGGTGAAATTGAATGGCAAAATACAATTGGAGGCAATGCCAATGATTTTCCTTCCAATGCTGTTGAATGTAGTGATGGCGGGTTTATAATAGTGGGCACTTCCGGTAGTGGTATATCTGGTGACAAGACCGAGGGCATAATAGGTGCAGGAATCTATGACATATGGGTTGTAAAATTAAATTCATCGGGGACTTTGGTTTGGGAAAATACAATTGGCAGTAATGGTGTTGATATAGCTTTAGCAATTGTTGTTGGTTCAGATGGGGGATACTTGATTTCAGCTACTAGTGATGGGGAAATTTCGGGGGATAAAACCATTGGAACGGTTGGCGAGACAGAATATGCTGATTACTGGCTGATCAAAATTGATGAATTTGGAAATATAGTATGGCAAAAAGTAATTGGTGGATTACATATTGAATATGAATGCGTTTTGGATAAAACAGATGATGGAGGATACATTCTTGCAGGAGGTTCCCTCTCTGATATTGGTGGAGATAAAACAGAGAATACTGTGTCTGATGTTTACCCGGATGCTTGGATCATTAAATTAGATGTGAATTGTAATATTATTTGGCAAAATACTATAAACGCAAAATCAAGCGATTTGGTAGCATCAATCCATCAGACAGAAGACGGTGGATATATTTTGGGGTGTTCTACAAATTCTGACCACGGTTACGACAAATCCGAAGATCATTATCTGGGACTAAATCATAATGATTTTTGGGTGATCAAATTAAATGAAGTTGGAAATATGATCTGGCAAAACAATATTGGTGCTATAGAAAGTGATGAATTGGGTGACGTAATTGAAACCGAAGATGGTGGTTTTCTTGTAGGGGGATTTTCAGAAGGTTATGGAGGTGATAAAACTGAACATATTGGTGGATATGATTATTGGATTTTGAAACTTAATAGTGGAGGCGTTATTCAGTGGCAAAATTCTATTGGGAGCTCGCCTGGTGACTTTTTAAAATCAATTGTTCAAACTTCAGATAACGGGTATTTGTTGGGGGGATACACAAGTGGTGGAATATCTTACGACCATACTGAAACCAACATTGGAGGTTATGATTACTGGGTTGTTAAATTATTTCCTGATTGTACTATTGAAATCTGCAACACCCTCGACGACAACTGCAACGGATTAATTGACGACGGCGTTACCGAAACAATTTCCATCTCCGCCAGCGGCCCAACAATTTTCTGCCAGGGCGGTTCTGTTTTATTAACTGCAACTTATTCGGGCACTTCAGTACAATGGAAAAAGAACGGAGTAAATATCGCAGGTGCAATTGCTTCAACATATTCAGTAACTAAAACGGGAGATTATACTTGCGTTACAACTAGCCCTTGCGGCACAGCAACATCAACATTAATACATGTCACCGTGAATAAAAATCCTGTAGCATCTATTACAGCAGGAGGTGCCACCACATTTTGCGCAGGTGGTTCTGTAACATTAACCGAAGCAGCAGTAGCAGGCAGTACTTATCAATGGTATAAAGGTGCATCTGCAATAGCCGGAGCAACATCAACAAATTATATTGCAACAACAGCGGGAAATTATAAATGCCGTGTTACAAAAACAGCGAGTGGTTGTTTTAAGAATTCGAATACAATTACGGTTACGGTTCCGTGCAAAGAGGGAGGAGAATTAAATCCAGATGAAAATTCATTCTCGATTTATCCAAATCCAAATAATGGAGTTTTTATTGTTTCCGTGCCCTCAGTGTCTCCGTGGCTATTTAATAGCAAGCTGGAGGTTTATAGTTCCCTCGGCGAAGTCGTTTACTCAAAAGAACTGTCCACAGGATCCTTCGGAAATTCAAATGATGGAAATATCAACGAAACAATTTCAATTGATAAATTATCCAGCGGAATTTATTTCGTGCGGTTTAATAATGAGAATAATTATGCAGAACAAAAATTAATTATCGAATAAACAATGACCAAAGTATAATGAAAAATGTAATTATTTTTTTATTGGTAACTGCTCAAGCCCAATGCTTGCTTTTCAGCCAGGCGCCATTAATTGAATGGCAAAATACCATTGGAGGCGCTGAAGATGACGAACTTAGATGTATCGAACAGACAGATGATGGAGGATTTATACTTGCAGGATATTCATACTCGGACATTTCGGGCGATAAGAGTGAAAATAGTCTTGGTACTGATTATTGGATAATAAAATTAAATAATTCTGGTGAAATTGAATGGCAAAACACAATTGGAGGGATGGGTGATGATTGGGTTGAATCAGTACACCAAACTACAGATGGGGGATATATTGTTGGCGGCTTTTCGTATTCTGGTATTTCAGGTGATAAAACTGAGGGAGCCTACCTAGATCCTTATGGTGAGAAAACTGCTGATTATTGGGTAATCAAATTAAATAGTTTCGGCAATATTGAATGGCAAAATACAATCGGGGGAAACAAGTGGGATTATCTTAATTCACTGGAGCAAACTAGTGATGGCGGATATATTTTAGGAGGTTATTCTTCTACGGGCATTTCAGGAGATAAAACGGAAAACGCAAAAGGAAATTATGATTATTGGGTGGTTAAATTAAATGCATTAGGGAGTATAGTTTGGCAGAATACGATTGGTGGTAACAACTTTGATGGTTTAAAATCAATTCAACAAACTGTAGACGGTGGTTATATTTTAGGTGGTTATTCACTTTCAGGAATTTCAGGTGATAAGGCTGAAGGAAACTTTGGCGGAAATGATTATTGGGTTATTAAACTGAATAATTCAGGGGACATAGTTTGGCAGAATACAATCGGTGGAAATGGACAGGATTATGTTTATTCAATTGATCAAACTTTTGATGGCGGGTATATACTTGGTGGATTTTCCACTTCTGATAGTTCGGGAGATAAAATGGAAATGAATATTGGAGATTCGTCATATTATGACCTATGGATTTTAAAATTAAACCCTTTCGGAAATATTGAATGGCAAAATTCAATAGGGGGTTCAGGAATAGATGTGATATATTCAGTACAGCAAACAATAGATGGAGGCTATATTTTGGGGGGGACTTCAAATTCGCAAATATCTGGTGATAAAACTGAAGACCATTTTGGGTTACCAGATCATCCTTTTGATTATTGGATTATAAAATTAAATACTGATGGGTCCATTCAGTGGCAAAATACTATTGCAGGTAATAAAGATGAAGGAGCCACTTCAATTTCACAAACCGAGGATAATGGATATTTAATTGGTGGATATTCTTCATCTGAAATATATGGTGATAAATCTGAAGCTAGTTTGATTGGAGGCGCATTCGGTTATGATTTTTGGGTTATAAAGCTTTTTCCGGAATGCGATATTTTAAATTCGGAAAACTGTAATAGTCTCGACGACAACTGCAACGGTCTCATCGATGATGGCGTTACAGAAACAATTTCCATCGCCGCCGGTGGCCCTATAATTTTCTGCCAGGGCGGATCTGTTTTATTAACAGCAACATACACCGGCGCCTCTGTGCAATGGAAAAAGAACGGAGTAAATATCGCAGGTGCAACTTCATCAACTTATTCTGTTATTAAATCAGGTGATTATACCTGCGTTACAACAAGTCCATGCGGCACTGCAACATCATCTTTAATTCACGTCACCGTAAATAAAAATCCTGCAGCATCTATTACAGCAGGAGGTGCAACCACATTTTGCGCAGGCGGTTCTGTAACATTAACTGAAGCGGCAGTTGCAGGAAGCACCTATCAATGGTATAAAGGGGCAAGCGCAATTGCAGGAGCAACATCAACAAATTATAGCGCAACAACTGCAGGAAATTATAAATGCCGTGTTACAAAAACTGCGAGCGGATGCTTTAAAAATTCGAATACGATTACGGTTACGGTTCCATGTAAACAAGGATCAACTGTCGATGAAGAGCCGATAAACAGCCGATTTGAGATATACCCAAATCCGAATAATGGAACATTTACAATTAATGCTCTGTGGCCTCTGTGTGCTCTGTGTGAAAATAATAAAAGTACCATTGAGATTTACAACTCCCTAGGCCAACTCATTTATTCGCAAAACATTTGCACAGCATCCTGCGGAGATTCATCAAATGGAAATATCAATGAAACAATTTCAATTTTCGAAGGATCCTGTGGAGATAATATTCCACCTGTAATTTATTTTGTAAAATTGAATAATGCTGATAATTCATTTTCGGAACAAAAAGTAGTTATTCAATAGTAATCAGACTTTCCAGGTTTGCAAACCTGGAAAGTCTATATTAATTAAGGTAAAAAAAATTGCCGGTAATTTATTTTTTTTGGGGATCACCCACTACTCACACCTCACAGAAATAAAGTGACGAATGACGAAACACGAGTCGCGAATGACGAATAGCCTCCAGCCTAATCTTTACTCGCGATTCACGAAATGGATAATCAGTAATGAATTGCATTCGTGCAGGATATACATTCCTTATTGCTTATTCCTCATTCCTCTCATAAACCCCTACCTTTGGTTAAACCGCCTCCGATGAAAAAAATCCTCCCGTTTTATTTTTTGCTCCTCATTTTGAATGCCGCTCGTGCTCAGGATTTTCAATGGGTGAAGCATATCAGCGGAGCGGGATGGGAAGGTGCAGGTCATGTTGAAAGAGATGCATCAGGAAATTTTTATTTGACAGGCGTGTATACAGAAACCCTCGACTTTGACCCTGGCCCGGATGTATATGAACTGACTGCAGCCGGAGTTGACATGCAGGATATTTATTTGCTCAAACTCGATCCTGCAGGAAATTTTCTTTGGGTGAAATCAATGGGAGGAGTTGGCAGAGATGTAGGAAACTCGATCGCAATCGATCATAACAGGAACATTTATTTAACAGGATATTTTGGATACCTCGGTCCCTCTGCAGATTTTGATCCCGGTCCTGATGAATTCCTTTTAACAGCGGCAGGAGTAGGAGATATTTTTGTTGCAAAATATGACGAAGAAGGAAATTTTTTATGGGCGAAAAGTTTGGAAGGCACAGGCTCTGATGATGCAGCATCAATCGATGTGGATGCACTCGGCAATTGTTATGTTGGCGGACATTTTTCTGTAGACGTTGATTTCGATCCGGGCCCCGATGAATATATTATTACGTCGCAGGGCGGCTGGGATAATTTTATTTTGAAATTAGATAACGATGGAAATTTTGTTTGGGCAAAAAGCACGGGAGGGACTTACAATGAGCGAACATTTTCATTAATGCTCGGTGAGGGGAATAATATTTACTCTACAGGATTTTTTGAATTGACTGCAGATTTTGATCCGGGTGCAGACGCTTATGAAATTACTACTGAAGGAGATCGCGACATATTCATTTTAAATTTGAACAGCGACGGTGAATTTATATGGGTGAAAACAATTGGCGATTACGGAGACGAGGAAGCACGATCAATTTATCTCGATAATTCCGAAAATATTTATATAACCGGTCATTTTGTTGGCTCAGTTGATTTTGATCCCGGATTCGGATCTTCAGTATTAATTGCTGCCGGAGGCTGGGAAATTTTTGTGGGCAAATATGATAATTCGGGCAATTTTATTTGGGCTAAAAATTTAGGCGGTGAATCAACAGATGAAGGAATAGACGTTGTGGCTGACAATATCGGAAATGTTTATTCAACAGGATATTATCATGATGGAGGCGATTTTGATCCCGGCTTTGGAACCTATATACTGAATGATACCGGAAGCGGAGCTATGTTCATCTCCAAATTAGGACCAACAGGAAATTTTATTTCTGCATACTCAATTGGTGGAAATTCTTATGTATATGGCAACTCAATAATTGTTGACACACTTCAAAATATTTATGTAACAGGTGATTTTTACAGAACTGCAGATTTCGATCCAGGCCCGGATATTTATAATTTACTTGCTGTTGATGTAACCCATGATATTTATTTACTTAAATTGGGTGTTTGTGATATTATAATCCCAACTCAACCTGTTGATCAAATTATTTTGCCTGGAGATGATGTGATGTTTGTTACTTCAGCTTCTGCAACCTCAATGCAATGGCAGGAAGGTGACGGCACAGGGTTTATTGATCTGGTTGACGGCGGACAATATTCAGGTGTTAATAATGATACGTTGACAATAACCGATGTCACTATAGACCAGGATAATTTTCAATATCGCTGCATAATTACCGACGGACTTTGCTCCGACACAACAAAAGAGGCGGCATTAATTATTGACATGGTTGAAATATTGGAAATTGATGAACCGGCGATACATGTTTTCCCAAATCCTTCAATGGGCAAATTCATGATACAGACAAATGATCTTAGCATCGATCGTATTTCAATATTTAATTCAGAAGGAATAAAAATATTTACCAACGATGAAATAAAGGATTTATATTCAATTGATCTTCAATATCAGGCATCGGGAGTTTATCTCTTGCTCTTCGAAACACTTGAGGGTGTTTATACCAGGGAATTATTTATTGTTAAATAGAATGGGTATTCCTGTAAAAACAAAAAGCAGAAGAAATCATCTCCTGCTTTTTGCAAATACATCCTCTAGAATTTTATTAAGCTGCCGTCTTTTTATTCCCCATTCCCAGCAACCAGCCAATTACGCCAGCTACTAATGCCATGAATATTCCCGAAAACACTGCGTCCATTAACACCATATTTAAATCCATCATGGTAAACTGCGCATACATTTGAAAATCATAGGCCCATGCCATTAATGCTCCTATCCATAAACCGGCAACAGCCCCTTTCATAAATGTGCGCACACCAAACCTGTTTAAAATAAGTGCGAACAATAAAGCGGTGACAAAACTTCCCACACCGAATGCCCAATAAATATATGCATCCTTACCTCTTGAAATTGACTTCATGCCTTCAGTCATGTTCGATTCCATCGAATCCATAAGCAAAATTCCAAAAACAAGCCAGCCTAAAAGAAAGTGAAAAATTGCACCTCCAATGGCCGCGATTAATACTTTTGAGTTCATAAAATAGTGGTTTTAGTGAATTGATTGATACCAAACTATTTATAAATTCAGGAAATCTCAAGGAATAATGATACCATTTATGCACATACCCACTATGCTGTCGGCCTCAACGCCGTGTATTCAAGACCGGTGCAGCTGTTTTCTCTGGATATCTTTGGTTTCTCTGCGTGATCCGGGTGTTTAAATAAAGGAACCTGCCTTTGCCAGCAGACAGACGCAGATAACAGTAATTTGGCGGATTAAGACGGATTTTTTAACAAATGTGGGTTGAAAAAAAATATATGCTTTTTTAATTCTCTGTGTGCTCTGCGGACTCTGTGTGAAATAAAAGACAAAGCACGCAGATGAAGCAGATGCGGCGGATAAAAGACGATTCAATACTAAAACCACATTGTGTTCTTTACTTCCTCTGCGTCTTTGCATGAAACAGCTGTTCAATGTCGCACTCACCTGAGATAAGTACTCAAAGCAAACGTGATATACTCCATAAAAAATAATCCCCAAACAAATTGATAATATCTCGCTATAGAAGGTTTCTTATCGAGATGTGTTTTAGAGGCTGCAAAAATTAGCCCCATGATCATTAAAATATGAAGAGAAATAAACCAGGTGCTGTTAATGTCTAATTGTAAGATTGCAACCGCAGTAATTAAAACAGTCATAGTAAGGAGCAGGAGTATATTCCCCGTAATAAAAATCCTTTTCGCCCCCATTTTCAAAGAAAGCGTGCTAATGCGATATTGTTTGTCGCCCTCCATATCGGGAATATCTTTAAACCAGGCGATTACAACACTATAAACAAAAATCGCAGCTGTTAATAATTTAATAGTTGGTGGGATGATGTAAAATCCCTTTAGCATAAAATGAAAATGCAGGAAGAGAAAAATATTTACTATTAATCCTCTTACCGCAATAATGCAAAATGCCGCCCAGAAATAATACCGCTTTAACCTGAATGGTGGCAGCGAATAAATAGTGCCGAGAAAGAGACTCGACAAAACGGTTACCAATAAATATTTTCCATAATAAAATGCAATACCCACAGAAATAACAAGTGATATCGTATTTATGATATACGCTGTTTTTAACGTATAAGCTCCTGAAGCGAGTGGGAGATAGGGCTTGTTTATCCTGTCGATCTCAATATCAGCGATCTGATTTATTCCTACAATATAAATATTAGCACCGAGACAGCAGATCAATGTTAGAATAAATCCAACAAAATGAATTTCATTTTTATCTGAAAGCGAGAATGCAATAAAATATAAAGCAACGTTGCTTAAAATAGTCCCGATAACAGTATGCAACCGCGAATAAAGAATAAAATTTTTAATGACCTTCATAATTTTTGCCCCTGTAAAACAACAAATGTAAGCGTTCCTTTGCGAAAACCTTTTCTCATATAGCGCATTGCCCATGCACCTTTAATTGTTGGCAGGCCCGAAGTGAGTAATCCTTTCACACTTTTCCATTTTAATGCCGACCTGATTACTGCTTTCCAGAATGGTGCAACAGCTATGGTCCAGTCTTCAGCATGGATATTTTTAAACCCCGTGCTTTTAATAATTGAAATATAATCATTCATGGAGATCATGGGTGGGAGATGATATAAGCTGGATATTTTATTTAAACGCGATTTTTCACTGCCGTTGAGTGGTGGTGGCGCATTGCGAATGCACCATGTTGCGATAATAAATTTGGAGCCCGGATTTAAATGGTCATAGAATATTTGCAGCATCTGCTTTTTATCTTCAACATGTTCAGCACTCTCCAACGACCAGATGAGATCGTATTGTCCCTCATCCTTTTTTAATGTCATCATATCCCGTACGGAAATATTCACTTTATCGGTTCCAGCTATTTTATTTAATTGTGCCGCTTTCTCAGCCTGGATATTACTTAGTGTGAACCCTGTAACATCGGCATTGAAAACTGCTGATAAATACCGGGCACTTCCACCAACCCCGCAACCGGCGTCGAGAATCCGGTCAGCTTGCTCAATATTTCCCCATTTTAATAATTCATCAATAAGATCTTTTTGCGCCTTGCGGTCATCCTTTTTTGATTTACCGTCGAAACCATAAAAGCCATGATGCATATGTTCGCCCCAGGTATTTAACCATAGCGGCGTTGAATGGTTATAAAAATTTCGGATCCTTTCGTTGAGTGCCGGCATTAATTAACGATGAGCCAAATGATGAAAATTATTAAAATCAATATTACAATTAGTGCAGTTAACTGGTAGCCATTTAATCGCTCTTTATATTGGGCCGGTATATTTTTATTTCTGCCAAAGGTATTTCGCAAATATCCTGCGAGGGCAACGGGAATGAAAATAAATCCTGCAAGTGATCCGATGACCACCCGCCAAAATATTTGCAGCGGACGGAAAAAAGATTTCTTTTCACTTTCAATTTCATTCGATCTTATATTCGCTGGAGCAACATGCATTGGTTTCACTCCAGAAATTGCAATTCCATATTCTTTTTTTCCTTTGAACCATTGCGGCCTGATATATTTAATTTTAATTTCTGTAAAACCCGAGTTCTTATACCAGGTTTCATATTGATCATTTGTTGGAAAAAGCATCCATACGCCGGCAATAAATCTTCCTACGCTGTTTCCGGGTTCCAGAGGGCCAATCATTAAAGCAACACCGCCCGGCTTTATCACACGGAATGATTCATTGATACCTTGTTGCGGATTGGGCCAGTATTCAATGCTCCCGGCTGAAACATATCTGTCGAAATTATTATCAGGAAAAGGAATATTTTCAGCATCACCCAACACAAAAGTACAACCCTGCAGATCTGCTTTTTGTTTTGCTTTATTCATTTGATGCGGACTTTGATCAAGGCAGGTGATATTTTCTACAGGAATAAATTTTGCAATTCCCTGTGTGGTAAATCCTGTTCCCGAGCCAACGTCAATTACTTTTAATCCGCGATCATTTAAATTTCCGATCTCCAGGCTTTGATCACGCATTTGCTCTGTCCAGAATAACGGGTTCACATATTTATCATAAAAGACAGATAAAAACCTGTAGAACCAATACGCTTCTTTTTTATGCTGGATCAATCGCATGAAAAAAATTAATTACGTGGATTTAATTCGGTAAGATCATTAATAAGCGGCAACTCCGATTGCTTAATATGTGTAATTGTAGAAACGGGGCAAATTATTTCGCAGGCCATGCAGGCAATATCGCAGGGTGTATGCACGGCTATTGTATTAAACGTAGATATAAATCCCGCTTCCTGGGGGCAAACCGCAACACATGCACCGCAATTAATGCA